>CAMPCZ010000093.1 GCA_946648015.1 uncultured Clostridia bacterium | reverse complement strand
CGCCTGCACCGCTACGCTCTTGGCATAATCGGCGTTGACGAAGCGCACGCGGCAGAAACGTGCGTCTATCTCTATCTTTTGCACGCCCACTTTGCTGCCCATAACGCGCAACAGCGAAACCGCCAGCAGATTGCGCACGGGCTCGGGCGGCTTGCCATACAATTCGCCGAGGTCTTTGTAGATGGCGTCGCGCTCGGACTCGTCCGCAAGACCCGCTATGCGACGGTACAATTTGAGCCGCTCGCGCTCTACCGTAACGTAGGCGTCGGGTATATAGGCGTCGCAGTTGACCGAAACCTCGGTGTTGGTGTCGGGCGCCACGATCTCGCCTTTTAACAAAGCGATGGTCTCGCGCAAGAGGCGACAATACATATCGTAGCCGATCTTTTCGACATGGCCGTGTTGCTCGCGCCCCAACACGTCGCCCGCGCCGCGTATCTCGAGATCCATCAATGCCAGCCGATAGCCCGAGCCCATCCCCGCGTTGTCGCACAATGCGTCGAAGCGTTTGGCCACGTCTCCCGTGGGAACGTAACCCTCGGGGTAGGTAAAATAGGCGCGCGCTTGGCGGGTGGACCGCCCCACTCTGCCCTTGAGTTGATACATTTGCGCCAGCCCCAATCGGTTGGCCTCCAACACGAACAACGTGTTGGCGTTGGGCACGTCTATGCCGTTCTCGATGATGGTGGTGGCCAACAACACTTGCGCCTCTTTGTTGTAGAACTTGTAGATGTTGCCCTCCAACTCTTTGGCCGTCATCTGCCCGTGTCCCACCACGAAGGTAACGTCGGGCAGCAATTCTTGCAAGCGTCGCAAGCAATAGTATATTTTCTCCACGCTGTTGTACAACACAAAGGCTTGTCCACCGCGGTTGATCTCGGCCTCGATGGCGTCCACCAACAAGGCGTCCGAATATTCGCCCACCATCGTGTCCACGTCGTGGCGACCCTTGGGCGGCGTGTCCAGCACGCTGACGTCGCGTATGCCCGACAGCGCCATATGCAAGGTGCGGGGTATGGGCGTGGCCGACAGCGACAGCACGTTGACGTTGCTTCGCATGGTCTTGATCTTTTCTTTGTGCTCTACGCCGAAGCGCTGCTCCTCGTCCAGCACCAATAGACCCAGATCGAAAAACTCCACGTCCTTACTGAGCAGACGATGGGTGCCCACCACCACGCTGACGGTGCCGTTTTTGAGCCCCGCCAAGATCTCTTTGGACTCTTTGGCCGAGCGAAAACGGCTGAGACACGCCACCTTGACGCCAAAGGGCAGCAACCTGGCGGCCACCGTCATAAAGTGCTGTTCGGCCAAAATGGTGGTGGGCGCCAATATGGCGGCCTGCTTGTTTTCCATAATGGTTTTGAACACGGCACGCAACGCCACCTCGGTTTTGCCGAAGCCTACGTCGCCGCAGATCAGGCGATCCATCACCTTGCCCGCCTCCATATCGCGTTTGATTTCGGCCACCGCCTCCAGCTGGTCGGGCGTTTCTTCAAACTCGAAGGCTTGCTCGAATTCGGCCTGAAAGGGCGTATCGGGCGGATAGCGATAGCCGTGGCTTTGCTCGCGCTTGGCGTACAATTCCAGCAAGTCGAAGGCCAGTTTGCGTATGCCTTGGCGCGCCTTGGCCTTTTGCTGTTTGAACTCGTCCTTGTTGGGATTGGATAGTTTGGGCACCGACTCCGAGCCTGCGTAAGGTTTGAGCAAACTGAGCTGGTGCATGGGCACATATATCTTGTTTTCGCCGGCATAGCGCAGCACCAAGTAGTCCATTTCGCCCACGTAGCTCTTGACGTGTTGCACACCCAAGCATTGACCTATTCCGTACTCGTCGTGCACCACGTAGTCGCCCACGTTGGGCGCGACCACACGCTCTTTGGGCAAATTGCTCAAGGTGGGCACCGTGGTAAGGCACATATCTTGCGTGCCCACCACAGCGCACTTGGCGGCGGGGAAAATAAACCCGCGGTCGAGGCGTTGGGGCACCAACTCGGCTTGCACGTCGCCCAGCATCGCTCGCATTGTGTTGACCCAATCTTCGCTGGCGCAATAGAGGCGCACCCGATAGCCGCGTCGATCGTACTCCATCAAGTCCTTGACCAACAAATTGATATCCTTGGTGTATGCGGGCAAGTTGGTGCCCTGCAATACGAATTGCCCCGCTTTGGCGTCGATTTGTCCCGAGGGTATGCCGCTGTAGCCCAACGTGGTGAAGTCGCCCACGCGACGAAGGGTCTCGTCGGCAGACAACGCGCTTTCGGCATGGCGGCGCAAAGCCTCGCCCTCGGCAACCAAGCGGTCGACGCGGGCGCGCAACGTTTGGGTGGCGGCGCTCAACACGTCAAATATCTGTTTCGGCTCGTCCAGCACCAGTAGGCACCGCTCGGGCAAGTAGTCGAAAACCGTGTCGAATTGTTCTTTGATAAAGGGCAGAACCCAACCCAAAGCAGGGTCTTTCGGACGGGTGGACAGCTGCATTTCCACCTCTTGCACGATCTCCTCGGTGCGTATTTGCGCTTTGGCGTTCTGCAAAGGCGACCGACCGGCTACCACGCGCTTGACCACCTCGGCGGGGGCAAGGTCGTACAGCATATCGGTGGCGGGAAGCAAGGTGATGGCGTCTACGCGCCCCACGCCTTGCATGGTTTCGGGTTGAAAATACTTGATGGATTCGATGACGTCAAACTCAAACAGCACCCTCGCCGGCAACTCCGAATCGAGCGGAAACAGTTCCAAAACGTCGCCGACCATAGCGTAGGTACCTTTGCTCTCGGCGCGGTCGGCCATGCGCACGTAGCCCAATGCGGCAAGCCTATCCTGCAAAGCGCCCAAATCCCACTCGTCTCCCACGGCAAGGCGGGTGATAGCCGAGGCAAGGCGTGCCTTTTGCGGTACGTATTGGGTAAGGGCCTCGGGGCAAAGCACCAAGGCGTCGAAATCGCCCTCGGCAAGGCGGCGCAAACACGCCAATCGCATGCTGACGTTGATGAGATTGGCCTGCATACGGTGCACCACGCGGTCGAAGGGCGCGGGCATCGTAAGGGTACGGGCACCCATTTGTTCGAGCGTTTGCAACACGTGCGGCACGCGGTCGGCGGCGGTGACAAAAACGAACGGCCGCCCCGTAAGGGTGGGCAGATGAGCGCGCTGCGTGTGCGAAGCGGCATAGACCACCGTGCGTTGACGCGTGGCGATGGATTGCAATGCGTCGGCATACGCCGCCCGCAGTTGGGGTATATCAAAAAAGTCCTTCATTGTAGATCCTGCATGGTTTGCGATACCGAGCGCGTGCGAATATAGCGATCCAACGCCGTGGCGGCGCGGGTGGTGGCATCGTTCCAAGCGTCGAGCGCCGCACCCTTGGGCTTGGACAACACAAAGTCGTAGAGAGGCACCTGCCCCTCGGGGTGTCCGATGCCGATGCGCAAGCGCAACACGTCTTGTCCCACAAGGCCCACGACCGAGCGCATACCGTTGTGGGTGCCGGCCGAGCCTTTTTCGCGCATTCGCAATACGCCCAAGTCGAGATCTACGTCATCGTAGACGATCACGATCTCCTGCGGTTTGGCTCGATAGTAGCCCGCCAATTCCTTGACGCTTTCGCCCGACAAATTCATATACGTTTGGGGCTTGGCTACCACGATCTTTTCGCCGCCCACAAACAATTCGCACACTTTGGCGCGACAGATACGGCGCTTAAAGGTGCCGCCGCGACGTTCGACAAGCTTGTCCACCGCATTAAAGCCGGTGTTGTGATAGGTGTTGCGATAGGCCAACCCGGGGTTGCCCAGCCCTACAATAATCAGCATAATTGCTCCTTTGGAGCGTAGCGCTCCCGTTTTTCAGACGCTTTCCGCCTTTATTTTTTTCGTTTGGCGGCAAAAAACTCGCTGAGCATTTTGCCACATTCTTCGCCCAATACGCCACCCTCTACGGGCATACGATGGTTAAGTTTTTTGTCCCCTACAAGGTCGTACACGCTGCCCATACAGCCCCCTTTGGGGTCGTATGCGCCGAAATATACGGCTTTGAGTCGGCTATTGATGATGGCGCCCGTGCACATGGCGCACGGTTCGAGCGTAACGTACATTTCGCACTCGTCCAAATACCAATTGGCGCACGCTTTGGCCGCCTCTACCAACGCCAGTATTTCGGCGTGGCTCACGGCCGACTGATCCCGCTCCTTGCGGTTGGCGGCGGTGGCTATCACCTCGCCGTTGCGCACGATGACGGCGCCGACGGGCACCTCGTCCTCGGCGGCCGCTTCGCGGGCGGCGGCTATGGCCTTTCGCATATACTCTTCTTGCATATCTATCTCCTTTGCCCGATCTACGTCGTGCGGGCAAGTAATTGCGCCATATAGAGGGGCACGTCGCGGTGCTGCGCTGTCAACGCCGCGAGGCCGGTGTAGGGAAACGGGTGCGGCAAGTCGTCGCTGCCTATCTCCACCGTGAGGGCTATGCCCTGCGGATAGTGCAAGGCATACCAGTCCTTGTAGCCGCCGGCACTACCCAAACTGCGCCTTGGCTCATAGCCCAGATAGCGCCCAAGGTATTGGGCGGCGGCGCGGCTGTGGTCGGCCAATTCGCCCTCGCCCAATCCGTAGTAGATGACCTCGCCTTTGCAATGATAACTGAGCGTCAGGCGGTAGCGACGACGCCGCGTCAGGCGCACCAAGCACCTCGTTTCGGCAGCGGCGTGCGGATAGGGCCCCACGTAGTTTTGCGAGGACGGACGGAATACGTTGCTTTGCCCCATACCCCAATAGGCGTCGAAATTAACGTTGGGGTCTATGCCCTGCCCGTTGGCTTTCCACAAAGAGAAATCGCCTTGGGCCATGCACGCAAGACGGCGTCGCGCACATAGGGGCGCCGAGCGCAAGCCGTGCAAGCACAGTTCTACCCCGTCGGGATTGACCATAGGCACGAAGTCGCACGGGGGCAACCCGCCCGCGCGATAGGCCTCGAAATACCTTGCGGCCATCGCCATGACAACGGGCGACGTGATGTGCTCGCGCGCGTGTATGGCGGCGTGAACGAGCATACCGCCGCCCCCGCCTACAGAAATGCAATAGATGGGCCGGCCAAACGCCGAATGCCCCGCCGTGAATACGGTGGGGAAGGTGTGTAGATCTTGTCGCAATCTGTCGTAGTCATAGCCGAACATACGACAGTATATGCCGCGCTCAATGGCTGCGCAACGGTATGGTGGCCACAGCGTCCAAGCTGAGGTCGGCAAAAGGTGCGCCCGCGCGAATTTGCACGATGGCTTCCATGCCTATCATAGAGGCGTTGTCGGTGCAAAACCGCTTGGGAGGAAACAGCGTGCGTATGCCATGGGGATAGGCGTAGTTGTTGAGCACCTCGCGCAATCTGCCGTTGGCACCCACGCCGCCCGCCACCGCAATGGTGTTCAGGCCTTTTTCTTGCGCCAACGCCACCGCGTTTTGCGCCAATACCGACACGGCAGCGTCCTGAAAAGAGGCCGCGACGTCGGCTTTGCTATAGGGCTCGCCCCTTTGCTCTTTGGTGTGTACGTAGTTGATGACGGCCGTCTTCAATCCACTGTAGCTGAAATCGTATTTGCCCGCCATCTTGGGGTGGGGCATGGGGATAACGGCCTGCCCCTCGCGCGCCAATTTTTCTATCTCGGGGCCGCCCGGATAGGGCAAACCCAATACGCGCGCCACTTTGTCGAAGGCCTCGCCCACGGCGTCGTCGGCGGTGGCACCGCAGACGGAAAGGTGCGTGTAGTCGGTCACTTCGGCCACGGCCGTGTGTCCGCCCGACACGATAAGCGCCACGTAGGGTGGCCGCAGGGTGGGATGCGCCAGATAGTTGGCGGCGATATGACCGCGAATATGGTTGACGGCCACCAAGGGTTTGCGATGCGCATAGGCCAAGCCCTTGGCATAGGATACGCCCACCAACAACGCGCCTATGAGCCCCGCACCGTAGGTAACGGCAACGGCGTCCACGTCGGCAATGGCCAGACCGCTTTGGCTAAGCGCCTCACCCACCACCAAATTGACGTTGAGCGCGTGGTTGCGCGAAGCAATCTCGGGCACGACGCCGCCGTATAGACGATGTATGGGTATTTGCGTGGATATGCTCTCGCCCAAAACGACCCCGTCGCGCACGATGGCGCAGGCGGTTTCGTCGCAGCTGGATTCTATGGCCAGCACCGTCAGTTGGGATTTGTTTTGCAAATCGTTTGCCATATTCGTTCCTTTGGGCGCAGTAGCGCCTCGTATTGTTCGTGCTACAGGGATAGTGATACCCCTACGAGCGACGGCTCGGTATGTCGGCGAGCCTTTTTATAGACTTGCCGGCCAAAGCGATTTTTTTGTGAAACTTGTCGGCATAACCCTATACACCACACAACACCACATTCCAGCGTACCCGATCGTAGGCAAAATGGGATGAGTAAGGGGGTGTGTCAGCGGCGTGAGACGAGCGC
>CAMPCZ010000092.1 GCA_946648015.1 uncultured Clostridia bacterium | reverse complement strand
GGATAGTTGTTGCGCTACCGGATAGTTGTTGCGCTACCGGATAGTTGTTGCGCTATCGGATAGCAAGGCGCCCGCGTTGCTCTTGCGATAGGTCTTTGAGGCGGTTGTCCACGCCCAGTTTTCGCAAAATGGTGGCTACGGCTTGTTCCAGCGGGCTGCCCACGCGGTAGTCGGCCTCGAAAATGAAGTCCACGCGGTCGTGGCGCAGCAGATCCTCCACGGTGGAAGCCTTGCCTTTTTGGTACAGCGCTATGGAGTGGCCGCCCGACAGTTTGACCAATTTCATACAAGGCACGTCGGTCAAGCCGTCGCCGATGTAGATCATATTGCTGAATTTGACGTGGCGGCTGTCCTCGGGTGCGGACTTGTTGAGGTCAACGTCGTTGCTTATGTCCAGCACGCCCTTGTTGATGCGGTATACAAATTGGGTTTTGGCGGTGTAGTTCACTGCGGTTTTGGGCCACACGGCCTTGCCGTCCTTGTACAAAAATTCGCTGGCGAATATCTCGGTGAAATAGGGCGCTATGGTCGTGCCCGACACGATCTCGCGCAAGCCCGAGCTGAGTATGTAGTGTTCTACGTGCACGCCTGCGTCTTCCCCCACGCGGTTGATATGCGCAAACCATTGCTCCACCCCCGCAAAATACTCCACGTCCTTGCCGCATTGCAGCAGCGTTTGGCGGCTTAGCGCGGTGCCTTGTTTGGCGGCTACGTCCAGCATACAATACATATAGGCCAGTATGCTGTCCATTTTTTCGCGCTGTGCCATGCTGTTGGCCAGCCCCCAAAACTCGTGCGCTTCCAAGCCCAAAGAGGGGATAAAGGTAAACTCCTGCATATCCCTTGTGCTCAGCGTTTTGTCAAAATCGTATAAAAAAGCAACGGTCGGTTTGTTCATGGATTGATGTACATATTTGGGTCGCCTTTGGCCCACAGCATATAGAGAATGACGGCGGAGATCACAACGTTGAGCACCGCCAGAATGGGGATATACACGCGAAAGCTGAATTTGTACCACTTGTGGCGGTAGATGGCCATGGCCAACAATTCGCCCAATGCACCGAATAGAACGGCCACCGCAAACATCGCCTTCTCGCTGATGCGGTCTTGGTATTCGTAGGGCTCGTCCTTCTTCTTTTTCTTTTGTTTTTTGTCTTTTTTGCCGTCCTCGGGCGCGCTGTCGTCCGTTTGGGGTTTTTGGCGTGCCGCCATCATTTGTTCGCTGCGCGCTTTGTGCGCGTTCCACCGTTTTTTATCGGCGCGTATCAGCAAAAAACCGACAAGGCACATCACGGCAATAAAAGCGCACATCGAGTTGAAATAGATATTGGTAACCAGCAGTAGTATACTCATATTGTCCCTCCTGCGCGTGTCCGGACGCCACGGGCGCCTCGGTTGGGGCGCGTTGACGCCCAATGTAATACAAACCTTTGCGCAATGCTTCGCCGTGCCAATACGTTTGTCGGCGTCGCTTCGTTGCGGCGCGCCCGTCGTGGCATACTGCCAACTTGCGCGCACTCTTCTATTATATCGGCAAAAGGGCTACTTTGTCAAGACGCGCTTTTGCATGGCGCAAATTGTTTGCAACGGGGCGCATGGCGCAAGAAATTGGGCGCATTCGCCGCCAAAAGATTGCCAAAAACAGCGGAATATGATAAGATGTATTAGACAAATAATATTTTTTGATAAGGAGTTATTCGTATGAAAACCAAAAATTGCAGAGTTATCATATACGCCCAAACCCGCGAGCAAGTGGAACAGTTGTATTTGTGTGGCGTCAACCATGCCTCGGGCGAGTGGAATGCGCAGCAGTCTACCAAGATGAAATGGACGACCGAGGGCTGGCGCGCCATCAAGTATTTGCCGGTAGGCGGCGTGTTTGAGTTCAAGGTGTTGCGCGACAAAGATTGGCACGGCGTGGAGAAGGGCACTTGGGGCGAGGAGATCCCCAACCATTGCATCACCGCCCAAAAGGGTCTGGTCGTGCGGCTCGATATCCCGAATTTCCGCCAAGATTAGGCTGTCTATGGACAAGCGCCGCTTTGTGCAAAAGATAGACGCGGCTCGCGATGGCGCCGCCGTCGGCTGGCGCCAGCTGACCGACGCATTTCGCTCCCAAGGGGCGAAGGCTGTCGCCTATGTGCCTGAGGGTGTGGAGTATGCCACGCAGGTGGTGGAGCAAGTCCCCGTGGAGTTGTTTACGCCCCCCTCGGCGCAGGGTGCCGTGCTTATGCTGCACGGCGGCAACTATATATTGCCCGTGGTGGACGACCACCGCGCCTTTGCCAATCAAGTGGCGTTGGGCTCGGGCAAGACGGTGGTGTTGGTCGATTATGCCACCGAGCCCTATCGTTATCCCGACGCCTTGCGCGAGGTGTACACGGTGTGGCAATGGCTCTATGGGCGCGACGACCGCCTATGTTTTTTGGGCGATGGTTCGGGCGCCAATATGGCGCTACAGTTGGCTATGCTTTTGCGCGGAGGAGCGGTGCGTATGCCCGGGGGCTTGGTGCTTCTCAGCCCGCAGGTGGATATGACTGCCGGCGGCGACTCCTACTACGACAACTATTACCTCGACGTTGTGTATGGCAAAAAGAAATTGTCGGGCTTGGATATTCCCGACGCCTTTCGGCACAGCGAGATGTGGGCCTATGCCGATGGCCAAGACCTTGCCTCGCCCGAAATTTCCCCTCTCTTTGCCGACCTTGGGGGTATGCCCCCATGCCATATAACGGTCGGCGAGCACGAGGTATTGTTGAGCGACGCCACGCGTTTGGCGGAAAGCCTGCGGCTTGCGGACGTGCCCTGCACTCTTACTGTAGGTAAGGGGCTCTTTTATGCCTATCCTATGTGCTATCGCCATCTGCCCGAGGCCAAAGAAGCGCTGACCGAGATTTGCGCTTTTTTGCGCTCGCGTTAGATTTGCGCTTGTAACGTACCCAAATCGTTTTTGCGTTGCCTCTTATATAGAGGCATTTTTTATTTTTTTTTGTCAAATAACAAAAAAATTTCCAAAAAGTGGGACAAAAGTCTCGCGAAAAGCATTGTATTGGTGAAAGGGCTAAATAGCAACACACGGTAGAGCCTGACAAGAAACAAAGATGTAAAGGCCGAAAAGGACAAGGCACGCGATATTGGCAAAAACAGTTGACAACAACTGTCATAACCCCTAGTCCGACAGTCTCTTTTGCAAACGGAGGCTGTCGGACGCCCTTTGGGGTGCAAAAACTTGCTAAATAGGGGTGATTGTGCTACAATACAAAAGTTATGGAAGAATACGAGCAGGTAAACGAATGTATATTGCGCATAAAGGCGGGCGATTTGAGCGCCATAGATCCTTTGCATACCCTCATTGGTATGAGGTTGCATTTTGTTGCCTTGCGCTATTTTGACGTGGAAGAATTACAGGAAGACGCGGTGCAGGATTTTTGGCTGAATATCGAAAAGTATTGCCGAAAATTTCGATTTGTCGGCAACGGAGTGGCCTATTTGACCAAAGTGTTCAAGCACCAATGCCTTATGCGCGTGCGGCAAGAGAACAAGCGGCGCGGGGAGATACCCTTATCCTGCCTCTGCGAAACGCTCGATCGGTTGGGCACCGACGAGGAAGCCGACTTTCATGCCGAGGCGCTGCGCCAATCGTTTGCCAAAGCGCAGATCGGCATGACCGAGCGCGAGCGCGCCGTATTGGCGTGCTTACTGTACGATACGTCGGTGCGCGACATTGCCGATATGGTGGGCACGTCCAAGTCCACCGCGGCGCGACTGCGGACGCGCGTGCTGGATATATTGCAAGAATCGCTGCGGAAGGACGGTTGGCTGTAGCCGACCCCTCCGCGTGGCAGACGAACAAACGGTATTTCTATAATAAAAGGAGATAATAAAAATGACGAAAACCAATTCTATATGCAAGATGTTGACGGCTGCGGCCATGGTGTTGTGTTTGTTGGGGGCGATATTGGGGTATATCTCGCCTCTTGCGGTGGCTCGTGCCGAGGACGAAGACGATATCTACTACTATTCTACGGACGATATCGTTACCTACACCACCGAGACCTTTACTTATGCGCGCTACGAGGAGCAAACGGGTAACGTCAATCCATATTTCCCGCAATACTACAACAACGACACTACGCTCACCAACGCTTGCGCTCCTGTCGCCGGTGCTATCGTCGTAGGCTATTTCGACAGATTTCTATTGGCCCTTATCCCCGGTTTTACGCCGGGCTATTATGCGGGTAGCACATACAAATTTTATGCTATGTCCGCGTGCTCCACGACCATTCAGGGCGTTATCAGTTCGCTCTACACCTCTATGGGCACCAACACCATTCAGGCGGGCACCAACCGCGCGCAATTCCGTCAAGGCCTCACCACGTATGCCGTCAATGCCGATTACGAAATCGTCTATACCAGCGTCAAAAGCGGTAGCACCGTGCATACCGTCAACGCTATGGGACAGTTGGCGAACAAACACCCCATCGTGCTGTATTGCAGCGTCTACAACCTTTGTGACGCCGCCATTGGCGCAACCGGCGCGTATTATGATACGGAAGTGCACACCGCCAAGCACATTGTGGTGGCGTACAAATATAGATTGGTGCGCTATTACGACGCCGCCGACAACAACTTCCGCACCGATTTCTTTTTGGGCATTTCCACGGGCGTGGAGAGCACCATGGACGGTTGGTTCTATATCGGCCACAGCCAGAGCGTCATCAACTACGCCGACGCCGTCAATATTTATGTAAGTTAGACTATGAAAAACAAGCGATTGCAATCTTTGATGCAAGAATATCGCCGCTCGCTAACGGCCGATCCCGTAGAGGACTTGGCCAAGCGCGCCGAGGCGGAGCCGACGCCGGCGGCAGCCCATAGGCCGATATATCGCACGGGTGTTTTTTGGACGATCGTTTGCGCCGTGTTGGTGCTGGCGGTAGCGTTGCCACTCGCCTTTACCTTGGGGCGACAGCAAACGTCCGCTATCCAAAAAGAGCCCGATTCCTTTTTCGGCATGGACGACGAGTATTGCACTATGTTCTATTCTTTGGAGCAATATCAAGAGCGATATAGCGATGCGCTCGTGCCTTTGTTGCGGATAGGCGAGCGATTTGTGGGCGTTGCGGAGCACGAGTGCGTGTTTGTCGAGACCCGCGTGCGCCCCACCGACGAAGTGCTATGCGTTTTTACCGAAATACCCATAGAGGACGGCGTGTACAGCTATGTGCGCTATTGGGCCTACCGTGGGGACGACAACCGACTGGTCAAAGGCCATCGCCTCAAGTCGGCTGTTGCCGAGGTGCAAACGATAGACAGCGCAACGCTGCGCTATCGCACCGAGCCCGTGGCAGACGAAACGCAATACACCGTATATTTCGATTACAACGGCGTTTATTATCGCGTGCAGGCAGGCGCCTACACACAGACGACGCCTGCGCAGATCATCTATGACCTGTTCGGCTTGCAATAGTTGGGCGGTCTAAGACTGCAGCCATAGGGCGCAAAAGAACAAATGACTTGCGGGGACGAAGCGTTTTCGTCCCCCTTTTTGTAAGTGTTACAAAATGGATGAGGAATAAGACTTTACAAAGGGAGAATATTATGATATAATATTCACGAAATTTTTTTAGGAAGGAGAAACCCTATGAATAAACTCACAGTAAAAGACGTAGACGTAAAAGGCAAACGCTGTTTGGTTCGTTGCGACTTCAACGTGCCTATGAAAGACGGCGTTATTACCGACGAGAACCGCATCAACGGTGCGCTGCCCACCATCGAATATTTGATAGGACAAGGCGCCAAAGTGATTTTGTGCTCGCATATGGGCAAGCCTCACAACGTCTTGAACGACAAGATCAAGCTCAACAAAAAAGAGCAAAAGGCCGTGGACGCGCTGCCCCCAGAGGAGCAGGAGGCCGCCAAAGCCGCCTATATCGAAAAGGCCAAACAAGATAAACAAAAACTGACCTTGCGTCCCGTGGCCGTGCGCCTTAGCGAAAAGTTGGGCAAGCCCGTTACTTTCGCCGAGGACGTGGTGGGCCCCTCCGCCGACGCCGCTGTGGCCAATATGAAAGACGGCGACGTGGTCTTGTTGGAAAATACCCGTTTTGAAGCGGGCGAGGAAAAGCGCGACGAGGCTTTGTGCAAGAAGTTGGCCTCCTATTGCGACGTGTACGTCAACGATGCTTTCGGCACCGCGCACCGTTCGCACGCCACCACAGCCGCCATCGTCGAGTACGGCTTTGTCAAAACCGCCGTTTGCGGCTTCTTGATCGAAAAAGAATTGTCCGTTATGGCCGCCACTTTGGAGAACCCCGTGCGCCCCTTTGTGGCAGTGCTGGGCGGCGCCAAAATCGCCGACAAACTCAACGTCATCAGCAATTTGCTCGAAAAATGCGACAGCCTCATCATAGGCGGCGGTATGGCCTACACCTTCCTCAAGGCGCAAGGCTACAACGTGGGCAAGAGCATGGTGGACGATGAAAAGATCGATTACTGCCTCGAAATGATCGAAAAAGCCAAAAAATTGGGCAAAAATCTCTACTTGCCCATCGATACCGTGGTGGCGGCCGAGTTCCCCAATCCCATCGACGCTCCCATCGAGGTGAAGACCGTT
>CAMPCZ010000091.1 GCA_946648015.1 uncultured Clostridia bacterium | reverse complement strand
TGAACGGTTTATCCAATACGGCGGCTACCTCGCGCGCAATGCCTATGATACTGTTTGTATCGGGTCTATTGGCAGTAACGGACACGTCCAACACCACGTCGTCGGTGTCTATTACCTTATTGATATCCTCGCCCAATGTCAAAGTAGACACGTCAAACGCCTTGTTGAGGATAAAGATACCGTCGAATCCGGCGCCGTCGTAATCGCTATCGTTCAGTTCCAATTCGCTACCGCCGCACAGCATACCTTCGCTAAGCACGCCACGCAACTCGCCCGTGCGTATTTCTTTGCCGTCGGGCAACACTGCGCCGTCCAAGCATACGGGTACGTAGTCGCCCACCGCCACGTTTTTGGCGCCGGTAACGATTTGACGAATACCTTTGGAACCCACGTTGATGCGGCATATTTGCAACTTGTTGGCGTTGGGGTGCGGCTCTATGCCCTCTATCAAGCCAACGACTATATTGACGTATTTGCGACTAAGGTCGTCGATCTCCTCTATTTCAAACCCCGCCTTCACCAATTTGTCGGCCAATTCGGTGGGGGTAACGTCTACATCTACAAAATCTTTCAACCAGCTATAAGGTACTTTCATATCGTCCACCTATTTATATTTGCGCAAAAAGCGCACGTCGTTTTCGTACATACTGCGGATATCGGGTATTCCGTACTTGATCATGGCAATGCGGTCCACTCCCAAGCCAAAGGCGATACCGCTATACTCGTTGGGGTCTATGCCACAGTTGGACAAGACAGCGGGATTGACGACGCCGGCGCCCAAGATCTCGAGCCAACCCGTGCCTTTGCACAGACGGCAACCTTTGCCACCGCACATACAGCAACTGACGTCAACCTCTACGCTGGGCTCGGTAAACGGGAAATAGGAAGGACGAAATCTCGTTTTGGTATCGGCATTAAACAATGCCTTGGCCACCATATCCAACGTGCCTTTGAGATGTGCTAGCGAAATGTCTTTGTCCACCACCAAGCCCTCTATTTGATTGAAAATGGGGCTATGCGTTGCGTCGTCGTCGGCACGATACACCTTGCCGGGCACCACAATGCGAATAGGCGGCTTTTGCGACAACATGGTATGCGCCTGCATAGGCGAGGTATGGGTGCGCAGCAAAGTGCTTTCGCTGACGTAAAACGTATCCTGCATATCTCTTGCCGGGTGATCGGGCGGTATATTCATCAACTGAAAGTTGAAATAATCGCTCTCTATCTCGGGGCCTTCCACGGCGGTAAAACCAAGCCCCACAAAGATATCCACCACCTCTTGTATGACGGAGGTAATGGGGTGTACGCTACCCACCTCTTGCGGCGTATCCAAGGTTACGTCAACGGCCTCTTTTTTGAGGCGGAGCGCCATCTCTACGGCCTTAAACTCGGCTTCGCGCTTGGCTATGAGGTTTTCGATCTTCTCTCGGCCCTCGTTGATCAATTTGCCCATGCGGGGTTTATCCTCGGGTTTAACGTCTTTCATACCGCGCAACACCGAGGTATACTCACCGTTTTTACCCAGCACTTGCACGCGTATATCGTTGAGATCCGCAGACGTTTTGGCGTCTTCGATGAGAGCTATACTTTTGGCTACAATAATGTCTATCAAATCCAGCATACTCTTCTCCTATGCTTAAAATATAATATATTTTAATTTACCACGATTTGCTCTACCCGTCAAGCGACTGAACGTACCTTTGGTATCTTTGATGAAATTAAGAACACTACGCCATGGCGGCAAGCCCGCGCCCCCTAAGACAAATGAATCGACAAAACAACAAGCGCGAATTGTACAAAAACGGCCCGCTGCCGGCATACACTATAGCGTGCGTGTCAAGCGGTGGGCTATTGGACTATTGATAGTAGCGGTCGTCGTGTGTTGCGCCCTCTATTTCGGGCGCAATTTTACCTTGCAAATCAAGGATAACGGAAGGGCGATGGTACAAGAGACCCTGCAACGACAAATCAACGAAACTTGTCGCTCGATTTTGCAAAACGTGTCGTCGCCCATCATCGAAACGCTGCAAGATAACGACGTCCGCCATATTTCGGTGGACGCCGTTTATATGAATAATTTGGCCGCGCAATGTAATACCCAATGCGCCAAAGACCTCGCTTGCTACGAACGTTTGGCCATTTCCATACCGAGAGGAACGCTTTTTGGCAGCACCTATCTGGCCGACAAAGGTCGCGCCGTTACCTATACGGTATCGACCTCGTACGAGCTGAGCACCGACTATCGCACCGTATGTCAATCGGTCGGCATAAACCAAATACGCTATGCCGTCTATCTGTTGGTGCAAGCCAACGCCCACATAACCGTGCCGGCGTCTATACAAAACGTACAATACACCTACTGCATTCCCGTATGCGAAACGCTCTACTCCGCCGAGGTGCCCAACGTGTACGTCGCAGACGATAACGGCACCGATTATCTCGATCTACTGCCCGACTAAGACTTGGTGCGCGACTTGAAAATGATCGCCATCATAAACCCAAACAATATAGCCGCCGCAAGACCCGCGGCACCCGCCACGATACCGCCCGTCAAAACGCCCAACAGACCCGTTTCGTGCATACTGCGCACTGCACCCCTTACGAGCGTTGCGCCAAACCCCACTATGGGGATAGTTACGCCGCAGCCGGCAAAGGATTCAATGGCGTCAAATACGCCTATGCCTTCGAGTGCGGCGCCCAGCAACAAAAATATGACCAAAATGCGGGAGGAAGTCATCTTGGTGTAATTGATGAGTAGCTGACCTACAAGGCATATCAGTCCGCCCACGGCGAATGCTTGCAAAAACTCCAAGAATATATCCATCATTCCACCTCTATTGCCACGGCGTGGGCTATGCCGGGTATGCTTTCTCCTTGCAAGGACGATACTTTGCTGAGCAATGCGCCCGTCGGCACAAATAGTATCTTGCGCAACTCACCACTGTGCAATTTTTGCAAAAAATAGGTATTGAAAACGCTGCTACTGCATCCGGCCCCGCTACCGCCCATATGCACTTTTTGCTTTTCGTCGAATATCATTTTACCACAGTCCATATGCACGTGAGCAATGTCTATACCCTCGCTCAATAGCAGTTGATGCAACATTTCGGAGCCGAATATTCCCAAATCGCCCGTAACGATGGCGTCGTAATAATCTGCCTTTCGGTCGGTCTCTTTCAAATGCGTTGCAATGGTATAAGCGGCGGCCGGCGCCATAGCCGCACCCATATTGTTGGCGTCCGTTATATCGTAGTCCACCACTTTGCCCACAGTTGCCGCGGCAACAAAGGGACCCTCCCCTTCGCGGCACAACACGCTGCAGCCGCTGCCGGTTACCGTCCATTGTGCGGTTGGCGTCATCTGCGTGCCCAATTCCAATGGATAACGATACTGCCTTTCGGCGGTAGAAAAATGGCTGCTGGTAGAACAAGCAACGCGTTGCATACTGCCGCCGTCTATCATTATACTGCCCAAGATGAGCGCTTCGCCAAACGTACTGCAAGCGTTATATAGGCCGAGGAACGGTATATCCAACTCGCGTGCCGAAAAAGAGGAAGAAATGATTTGATTCAAAAGATCGCCCGAAAGCAAGGCGCACATATCGCTCTCGTTGACGCCGGCGCGCTCTATTGCGCGCTCTATCGCCAACAGGTGCATTTTGCACTCTGCTTTCTCGTAGCTTTTTTGATCGAACAGGTCGTCTTTGGCTATCTCGTCGAAATAGTCGGCAAGAGGCCCTTCGCCTTCTTTGGGCCCGACTATGCCGTAGCCCGCCACAATGCGCGGTTTGTTATGAAAAATAATGGTTTGTTCGCCGCCGTTCATCAAAATAACCCCGCTATATAGTACCCCAAAGCAATGATAATAGACGCCACCACACCGCTTACGATTACGGGGCCGGCTACTACAAACATTTTGCTCATTACGCCCAATACCACACCCTCTCGATTGAATTCCATCGCAGGCGACACCACCGAGTTGGCAAAACCCGTTATCGGCACAATAGACCCCGCGCCCGCCACCTTGCCGATCTTGTCGTATATGCCCAAACCGGTCAGTAGCGATCCGATAAAGATCATGGTAATAGACGTCAAACTGGCCGCTGTCATCTTGCCGATGGGCAAATAGGTTTGATATACGAGTCGAAATGCCTGTCCTATGCAACATATCAGGCCGCCCACCGCAAATGCAATGGGTAGCGTTTTGAGTTCTTTCGACTTAGGCGTCGTCTTTTTTACCAGTTCTACGTAGGCTTTGTTGTCTATCACTTCGCTCCTCCTTTTGGGGCGCACGGGGCGCAAGCGTCTCCACGTCTTCGGCCCTATCCCCCACTATGCTCAAGGGTTTGTTCATACGTTAATGATGGACGAGTTGTGATAGTTATATGCAAAAAAGACGACTTTTCAAGTCATCTTTTCTCTCAATTCTCGCAAAATTCTCGCTTCCAGTCGAGATACTTGCACTTGCGACACGCCCAAAATGGTAGCCACTTCGGTTTGCGTTTTGTCGCGGTAGTATCGCAACAAAATGATCTTTTTATCCCGCTCGGGCAACGCCTTGATGCACTCGCGCAGCATTATGCGGTCTACCATTGCGTCGGTTTGGTCCTCGGTCTTCAAAGTATCTATCAAGTAGCATCCGTCTTCGTCGTATTTTTCATACAAAGATACGGGCGCTTGCATACTATCCAAGGCATACACCGCTTCGGCTTCCTCTACGCCCACCGCTTCGGCGATCTGCTTGATAGTGGGATCTTCGCCGTTGTTTTGCCTATACTCCTCGCTGTATCGTGCAATCTGTGCCGCCAACGACTTGGTCTTGCGCGAAATTTTGATGGGGCCCTCGTCGCGTATATGACGTTTGATCTCCCCCGCTATCATCGGCACTGCATACGTCGAAAACTTCACGCCGAAGCCGCTGTTAAAATTCATTATCGCCTTGTAAAGCCCCAAACTACCCAACTGTATCAAGTCGTCGTACTCCACCGCGTTGCGATATCGCTTGGCTATGCTTTTGACAAGAGGCATATTTTCCGCCACCATTCGTTCGGCGCTGTCGCGGTCGCCCGCTTGCGCTTCTTTTATCAAGCGTACTGTTTCCTCATAGGTCAACATGCGAACGTTTTGCGCATGACTACGGTGGTGCCCTCGCCCTTACGACTGACCACTTCCACTTCGTTCATAAAGGCCTGCATCAAGGTAAACCCCATGCCGCTACGTTCTTCGTGCGGTTTGCTGGTATAAAAGGGTTGCATCGCCTCGTTGACGTTGTCAAATCCGCAACCATAGTCACGCACGCATATCTGCACGCAATTTTCAAACAACTCCACCTCTATGTCGATCGCCCCGTCCTCGCCGCCGTAGGCGTGCACCACGCAATTATTAACGGCCTCGGACACGGCGGTTTTGATATCGTTCACTTCTTCCAGTGTTGGATTGAGCATACTGCAAAATGCGGCCACTGTACTGCGCGCAAAAGACTCTATTTTGGTTGCCGAATTGACGGTAAGCTTGCAATAATTATCCATTTTCATATAGTTACCTCACCAGATTGAGTATAGAATAGATACCTGTCAGGCGAAACAGTTTATCCACCTGTTTGCCCACGTTTCTTACGCACAGTTCTATGTTGCGATCGCGCATCACTTTGTATCGGGCAAGCATAGTGCCTATACCGGTGCTATCCATAAAATCCACGTCTTCAAAATCTATTATGATTGTCGGCGGATATTGGTCGGCTGCGCGCTCCAGCGCACGTCGAAAATCGTGCGCGGTATATTCGTCTATATATCCGTTGGGGCGAACGACCAACGAGTCTCTCTCGGCTGTGATTTGTACTTCCATACCCATACTCCTATTTTGTATACCCCAATTATAACCGTCTTTGCGTGTAAAAAAATAAGGTAATTTGTTGCCAAACTACCTTATTTGTCTCAGAATGCCAATGCATTTGCGGAAAGGAGAGCGCAAAACAATCCAGGTGTTCTACCGCTGAACTACCGGCTACAGACCGGGTTGGAATCGAACCAACGACCTCCTACTTCTCCAATGTTAATAGAAGGATGCACTCATAGGGCCGCCCCGAAGGGCTGTTGCATTGGCATAGTATTAGTATAGGTGCTCTTTTGCGGTTTGTCAACGGCAATTTACAACAAATTTGCCATTATGTAGTCCACGTCAAACGCCGAAACACTCTGCCGCTCCTCCGTTTGGGGCATACGCTCCAAGCTAAAGACTACGTCTGCCTCTTCGATGGTATCTACCAATTTGCCGCGCGCCGCTGCGTGCAACGCGGCCAACTCGTACATATCGGGCCTATATCCATCGACTATGGCTTGGCAATACTCGGCAAAAGACCGTACTTCATACTCTAGCATATTGTATATACCGGCATTGTGCCCGTTCAGGTCGCACCAAACGAATTTGCGCTCCAAGCAATCAAAAAAGACAGGCATCGCTTCTTCGTCATTGGCGGTCAGATCCATTTTCATTTCCACGGTTTTCGGCTCGAATATTTCACCCGAATTGGGATTAGAACGTGCCATCCACCCAAAACGCGCGTTGGGCAAATCGGCAAATCTTTGTCTGGTGAAGCAATGCAGACTGAACACGACGTATCTACCGCCGTTCGACAGTACGAGTTGCGG
>CAMPCZ010000090.1 GCA_946648015.1 uncultured Clostridia bacterium | reverse complement strand
ATAGCGAGGTTTGTTATGAAACTTTTACTTTTGGATAGCAATAGCTTGGTCAATCGCGCCTACTACGCCATGCCTTCGTTGCGCACGGCGGACGGCGTATACACGGGGGGCGTATATGGATTTATGGCAATGCTTGCCAAACTCTTAGATGAGGAAAAGCCAACCCACATTGCTTGCGCCTTCGACGTGCACGCGCCCACGTTTCGCCACAAATTGTACGCCGAGTACAAGGCGGGGCGGCACCCGATGCCCGATGAGTTGCGCGCACAGATCCCCTTGCTAAAGCAGTTGCTGTCCGCCATGAAAATACCCATCGTCGAGTTGGCAGGTTACGAAGCGGACGATATTTTGGGTACCTTGTCTTTGCAATCCACCATGCCCGTAGTGGTGGTGTCGGGCGACAAGGACGTATTGCAGTTGGTTAGCGACAACGTAACGGTGTTGCATACCAAAAAAGGCATTACCGACGTCATAGCCTATACGCCACAGCGTCTTATGGAGGAGGGGCTTGCGCCGTGGCAAGTCCCCGAGCTAAAGGGACTGATGGGCGACAACTCGGACAATATCAAAGGCGTGCTTGGCGTCGGCGAAAAAACGGCGCGCGCGCTTTTGGCGGAATACGGTAGTTTGGACGGGTTGTACCAGCACTTGGACGAAGTCAAGGGCAAGTTGCAGGACAAATTGCGCGAAGGCCGAAAGGACGCCTATTTCTCGCGCGATCTGGCCACGATTTGCCGCACGGTGCCCCTTGCGGTCGGCGTAGAGGATTGCAAGGTCGATACGGTGTTTCCTACCGAGGCGCAGGCCTTGATGCGCTCGCTTGAATTTAAGAAACTGACAGATCGCTTTCAGTTTGAGCAAGGTGCTTCCGCTGCCGTCGAGGTAAATGCCGATAGTGTGTCGATACAATCCGCAGCCGATTTGACTGCCGCACTTGACGAGGTGCGACGCAAGGGCGTTTTTTCCTTGGTATATGCCGACGCCCAATGGCACTTTGCCTACGATCAAAGCCGCGACTACGTGGTGCAATTCGGTGAGGATCTGTTTGCCGCGTTGGATACCGAGGCGGTTTTGTGCGCCTTTGCCGACGTATTGGCGGACGACAAGGTCACCAAGATTTTGTTTGACGGCAAGGCGGCGTACTATGCGTTTCGTGAGTATTGCGAGCCGTTTGCCACCCAAGACGTGTCGTTGGCGGGATACGTGCTGGACGCCAACCGCACTTGGCAAAAGCCCGAGGACTTGTTGGCTCACTACGGCTACGATACCACCCACGCCGCTGTCGCTTTGCTCTCAGTGTTTCAAATCATTTGCGACAAACTCGACCAAGAGGGGGTGGCGCACGTGTACCGCGATATCGAATTGCCGTTGATGCCGATTTTGTACGATATGGAGCGCACGGGCTTTCGGGTCGACGTAGACGCTTTGCGTGCGCTGGGCGACGCCTACGCCCAAGAGTTGAGCACGCTTACTGCCGATATCTACCAATATGCGGGGGAGGAGTTTAACATCAATTCTCCCAAACAACTGGCCGCGATATTGTTTGACAAATTGGGGTTGCCCACCGATAAAAAGCGGTCGACAGGCGCGGACAAATTGGAGCATCTGTCATTGTTGCACCCCATAGTACCCGTGCTGTTGCGCTACCGCAAAATCAGCAAATTGCAATCCACCTACGTGTCCGGCCTTTTGCCCTTGCTGGATGCCAATCACCGCTTGCACACCGTATTCAAACAGGCGCTTACGGCAACCGGCCGCCTTTCTTCCACCGAGCCGAATTTGCAAAATATCCCCGTGCGCACACCCGAAGGTAAGCAAATTCGATCCGCATTCGTGGCAAGCGTGGGCAACAAGTTGGTCGTGGCCGACTATTCGCAGATAGAGTTGCGCTTGATGGCCCATTTTTCGGGGGACGACAATATGCTGCGCGCCTACCGAGAGGGGCAGGACATACACGCCGCCACCGCCGCCAAGGTGTACGGCATACCCATCGAGGACGTCACACCCGAAATGCGTTCTTCGTGCAAGGCCGTCAATTTCGGCATCATCTACGGCATCAGCGATTTTGGTCTGAGCGAGAATATCGGCGTCAGCGTCAAAGAGGCCAAACAGTTTATTGAAAAATACTTTGAGCTGTACCCCGGCGTCAAACGCTTTATGCAAGACATCGTGGAGGTTGCCAAGAGGCAGGGATACGTTACCACGCTCACGGGGCGCAAACGCTCCATTCCCGAGTTGCAGTCCTCGGTGTATAACGTGCGTTCCTTCGGTGAGCGCGCCGCGATGAACACGCCTTTGCAGGGTACAGCAAGCGACATCATCAAAATAGCGATGATACGCGTATACGAGGCAATGCGGAAGCAGGGCCTTAAGGCCAAGATGATATTGCAAGTGCATGACGAATTGGTCATCGATACGCCGCAAGAAGAGGTGGAAACCGTGCAACACATCGTCAAAGAGCAGATGGAGAGCGTTATGAGCCTCAAGGTGCCCCTTGTTGCCTCGGTGGGCGTAGGGGATAATTGGGTGGAAGCCAAATGAACTATAGAGTAGGCATATTCGGCGGAATGGGCAGCGGCAAGTCTACCGTGCTGTCGCGTTTGCAATCGTTAGGGGCCAGTGTGTTGTCCGCCGACGCAGTAAACGCCGAATTGTTGTGCCGCCCCGAATACATGGAGAGGGTAGGCGATTTGTGCCCCGCTTGCTTGGTGGACGGCGCGGTGGATAAAAAGATACTGCGCGCATGGATCACGCAAGACGAGGCCAATAGACGTGCGCTTATGGCGCTGGCGCATCCGTATATACGCGACGAAATCGTGCGGCGCACGGACATTGGGCTGTGGTTTGTGGAGTTGACGGTATTTGTCCCCGATTTGGTGCCGTTGAACGAGAGTTGGCACGTCGTCAGTGCGCCACTGTATCGTTTGGCTCGCGTTGTTTATCGCGGCGGCATATCCATAGCCGAAGCCGAGGCGTTGATCCGCGCCCAAAATGCAGACGGTTTGGCGCCTGCCGACGCCATACTATTTCCCAACGAGGGCACGGTCGAGGATCTGTATCGCTTGGTGGACGCGCGCTATCGGACACTTGCGGCAAAGTTCTGATCTTTTTGTACATACCGGCGGCTTGGGCGGCATACTATCAGTATGAAACGCGCTTTGCCAATCGTTATTGCCGTTGCCTTGTTGGCAACGGTTTTGCTTTGCGTATTCTTGGCCATGCCGCCCTTGTATATGGATAGAGCCACGTCCTATTTGCCTCTTTTTCGTAGGTATGCCGCGCGCTATGGTTTGGATATATGCCTTTTGCTGGCCATTGCCAATGCAGAGAGCGCGTTTGACGCCGCCGCCACCTCGTCGGCAGGCGCCGTGGGACTCATGCAGTTGATGCCGTCTACCGCCGAGTGGGTGGCCGCACGCAACGGGTGGGAATACCGAGAGCAGGAGTTGTTTGAAGCCGAGTACAATTTGGCCATAGCTTGTAGTTACATCGTCTATTTGCGCGGCAAATTTCGAGACGAATGGGTGCCGGCCGCATATAATGCCGGGGAGGGCGTGGTCGGCGAGTGGCTACGAGAGGGGCGCACGGCGGAGAACATTCCCTACCGCGAAACGCGCGATTACGTGGCAAAAGTGTGCAAATTGTCAAAACGCTATCGTCAGCGAGGCGTTTGCGGTTGACATAGGCGTTTGCATTAGCGTATAATTTAATTACAACTATACAAATGCGTCGCCGCGTCGGCCGCGCTTGGAGGAATACGGTGAAAGATACTGTTTTTGATGCCATTGCCAGAGAGGAACAACGCCAAAATAACAACGTGGAGTTGATCGCCAGCGAAAACTTTGTTTCGGCCGACGTATTGCGGGCGGCCGGATCGGTGCTCACCAACAAATATGCCGAGGGCTACCCCGAGCGCACTTCTATCGAGGCGTTTCAGCGCCAATACCCTGATTACGTGCACACCGGTAGCGTCGGTCGCTACTACGGCGGGTGCGAAAATATCGATTTCATCGAGTTGTATGCGCGCTATATGTTCCAAAAGGCATTTCACACCGACTACCACGTCAACGTACAGCCCCACAGCGGCTCCTCGGCCAACTTGGCGGCCTATATGGCAGTTTTGCAACCCGGCGACACCATTTTGTCTATGAGTTTGGACAACGGCGGCCACCTTACCCACGGCAGCAGCGTCAACTTCAGTGGCAAAACCTACAAGATGGTCTTTTACGGCGTGGACGACAATGGCTATATCGACTATGAGGATATGCGCGCAAAGGCGTTGCAATGCCGCCCCGCGCTCATTTTGGCGGGAGCCTCCGCTTATAGCCGCATCATCGACTTTGCGCGGTTCGCCGCCGTCGCCCAAGAAGTAGGCGCATATTTTATGGTTGATATGGCGCACATCGCAGGTTTGGTAGCAGCGGGCGATCACCCCAGCCCCTTTGGCTTGGCTGACATCGTTACCACCACCACGCACAAAACCCTACGCGGCACGCGTGGCGGCCTCATCTTCTGCCGTGCAGAGTTGGCTCGTAAGGTGGATAGCGCGGTTTTTCCGGGCTCGCAGGGCGGCGGATTGCAACACGTGGTAGCGGCCAAAGCCATTACTGCTTGTGAGGCATGCACCCCCGAGTACGTCGCATACATACATCGGGTCGTGGCCAACACCCGCGCTATGTGCGACGAGTTTATCCAAATGGGCTATCAAATCGTGACAGGGGGCACCGACAACCATCTTTTCCTTATTGATTTGAGCAATACGCACCCCCATTTGTCCGGCCGTATGGTACAGGACGAATTGGATCGCCACGGCATTACGCTCAACAAAAATTGCGTGCCCAACGAAAAGCGCTCTCCGCGCGACGCGTCGGGTGTGCGCATCGGCTTGGCCGCCATGACTACCAAGGGTTGGTCGGAGGCGGATTGCCGCGCTTGCGCGCGCAAGATCGACGAGATCATTCGCGCCATGTAATATTTGCAATTCTTTGGGTTCGACTGGGTCGAACCCTTTTTTTGTACTCCGAAAACCCCACGGCTATCGTGGGGTTTTCGGAGCAAAAAAAACGCAAATCGTGTTATCTACGATTTGCGTTGTGTGGTTTGCGTTGCAATGTGGTTTATTTTGCGCTTATATCCGCTTCGGCATAGCCGATACACTCGCGCCCTTTCAGCAAATTGGTGGTGTTGCGCGCATTGAAATAAATGCGCAACTTGTCTTCCCAACGTACCAAGTGGCTGGCATATACAAACTGGTGCATCCAACTGTTTTTGTTGGCGGCGTCAGGCTCAATGAAAACTTTGACGAAGTCGAATTTGATGCCGTCTTGGGAGGAGAGCATAAGTATGGCCGAGTGGCTCTTGCCGTCTTTGAGATAGAGCCCGTTTTGAATGCCTATGTAGCCGTCCGCCATTTTGTACACTTTTAGACAGCCGCTGCACAAGTTGAGGTAGGGGTCGTTTTCGTCGGGAACGATAATGGGTTTTTCGGCCAACTTGTAGCCCGCGTCCACCTGATCGCTTTCGGCATAGTAGATATAGGTTGGCTCGCAAAACTTGCAGTCTTTTATATAGGTCAGACCACAAGAGAAGTATAGACGGAATTTTCCGTCGATTTGCAGCAGAAAGGGGTTGGAAATGGCGTCCCCGTCACGGCTACATTCGTAGCCGTTTGCCTCGGTCAATACTGGTTGGGGCTGGGACCAATGCAAAAGGTCTTGGCTCTTCACGACATAGATGCCCGACTTCCATTTTGTCAAATGGATCAAATTAAGGGCATTGGCCAAAAGCGGGCGCGTTTTCTCATAAAACAGATAGTAGGTGTCGCCCACTTTGTTGATGTTGGGGCGCATTGCGTTGGGTGCAATCTTTTGCACACGCTCAAAATGCAATCCGTCCGTCGAATCAAAGTGATATACGCCGAACGTTGTATGGAAAAACATATGCCATTTGCCGTCTATCGCCATGTCGGGCGTCAACAACGAGGGGTCTGCTACGACGATAGACGCGTCAAAAGGAGCCAAGATGGGGTCTTTCTGCAATACAAACGGGGTGGAAACGAGTTGTTCTATCGTCATATTTTTCATACTATATTCTCCTTGTAGGTTAGCGCAAAGCATTCTTTTTTTAGTTTAATACGTATTGACGTTTCTGTCAAGATACCAAATATTTTCTTTCCCTCCACCGTGTAACAAATGGTTTGTAACCCTATACGGTTTGTAGAAAGAGGTGCAAGACTGTTTGTTTCGGCACCAAAAAGAGCCGCCATCGGCGGCTCTTTTTCGTTTGCTTCCAAAAGGAATTATTGTTTGCGTTGCTTTTTATCTTTGATAATGCTGTAGATCAAAAGACCGATTACAGCCAAAACGATCACAAAGCTGATGACGATGCCCGCAATGGCACCGCCCGACAACCCCGGCTTTTGCGAAGCGGCAGCCGCTTTGGCTGCGACGATCGCCTTTTCGGCGGCGGTCAGGGTGGACAAGTTGGTGACCAATTCGCGTTGATCGGGAGTCAAATCGTTGTACGACGCACGAGCGGCTTTGACTTCGTCCTCGGTGGGCGTAGCGCCCAACGCGTCGATCTTGTCGATCACCGCTTGGGCAGCCGCTTTGTTGTCGGCAGCCGTCTTGGCTGCGGCGATCGCCTTTTCGGCGGCAGCCAATTTG
>CAMPCZ010000089.1 GCA_946648015.1 uncultured Clostridia bacterium | reverse complement strand
CCCACACGATCAGGTAGTATTCGGCAAAGCCCATGTCGATGACCACGCCCAGCTCGTATTCGGCTCTTTTGCGAATGGCGTCGGTCACGGTGCCGTAGCGCTTGACCAAACCTTCCATTGTCATTTTGCGCAAGTATTCCTGCGGTGTGCTGTTATCGGGCGGGGTGTAGGGCGGCAACAACTGTTGCTTGGTGGGCATAGGCATATTCACCTTGTCGGCTATCTCCACCGTGCGGTCCAAGGCGTCCAAATGGTCGGGGAACAGCGCCGCCATTTCGTCGTAGGACTTGAGATAGAATTCTTTGCCCTGAAAGCGCATACGGTTTTCGTCGTCGAGATAGGCTGCGGTCTGTATGCACAACAACACGTCGTGCATTTCGGCGTCTTCTTTGGCCATATAGTGCGCGTCGTTGGTTACCACCAACTGTATGCCCGTCTCCTTGGATATGCGTATAAGACCCGCGTTGCTTATCTTTTCGAGCGCGCGGCCGTCCTCCACGATGCCGTGGTCCTGCATTTCCAGATAAAAATCGCCCTCGGCAAACATGGATTTGAGGCGCAAAGCATAGGCTTTGGCACCCTCGTAGTTGCCCTCCAATATCAATTTGGGTATGCGTCCCACGATACAAGCCGACAGACAGATAAGCCCCTCGGCGTGCTGCGCTATGCATTCGAGGTCCACGTGCGCCTTGCCCGAATAGTAGCCTTCCGTCCAGGCAAGCGAGTTGAGTTTCATCAAATTTTTGTACCCCACGGGGTTTTTGGCAATGAGCACGAGGTGGTCGTTTTTCACGCCGGATTCGCGCATATTGGGCACCACGTAAAACTCGCACCCGATTATGGGCTTGATGTATAAGTCGGCGTATTTGACCTTGTCCTCTTTGTCTATGACGATGTCGTCCATCACGGGCTTGTCCCCCACCGAAGAGGGATCGGCGGCCTTTTTGGCATCGTATTCGTCTATGGCCAGTTGCAATTTGATTTTTTTCACTTGCCCTTCCCAATCGCTCTTGGCGGCGTGAAACAAATCCATTGCGCCGTACATATTGCCGTGGTCGGTCATCGCCACGGCCGGCATATTCATCTTGCGCGCATATTCAAACAATTTTTTGATGCGAATAGCGCCGTCCAACAAGCTGTATTCGGTGTGCAGATGCAAATGTACGAACGGTTTGTATGCCATATCATTCTCCTTTGTACTTTTCCGCGGCGTCGGTAATCGCCTTCATTCGGCGGTAGACGGCCGTTTTGTTCAGCCCCATTTCGTCGGCTATTTGTTGCAACGTGGCCTGGGCGTTGGCGAGGCGGGCGTCGCCCACTTGGCGCACCTCGCGCGGCAGCAAATTGTATACGCCCTTGTCTTTGAGCACGCCTATGGCCCACAACTGATTGGTAGCCGCCTTGTACGCCTTGTCCATATTGTTGGTGGAGCAGTTGATAGAGCGCGTAACGGCGCGGTTGACGTTGCGCTCAAAGTAATACTCCGTCACGGCAAGCGCGGCCTGCGAAGCGCCGATAAAGGCCAAAAACGTGGCCACCGACTCGCGACGAATAGAAAAGCGGAACTTGTCCTCTTGGGGCAACACGTTGTAGCGCACTTCGAGCTTGGCAAGTCTATCTTCCAATTCCGCTCGGCGCCTTTCGGAGGGAGGTATGACCAAATCCAGCCTATAATCCTCGCCGCCGTACAACCTGCCGCATTCCAAATACAAAGCGCAGCAGTAGCACCCCGCCTTTACCCAACGCATACTCCCCGTACCCAGCGAATACGTGTAGCCGTTTGCCGTTTGCTTGCGCATACGACAGTCGTCCAATAGCCTTGCCGACACGCTTTGCGGCAATTCGAGATCGAACAGATGCGTTTTGCGCTTGTCGTGTGCGGACAAGGTGATCTCGGGCCGATATCGGTACAGCAGATCCAAACACGCTTCGGCCAAAAGTACCGATTGGCTATGGCGCAAGGTAATGGTGACCTTGGGGGTACGCCCGGGCGACACTTCTCCTCCCGCCACCAAAAAAGCGGCCAAGTAGGACAATGCCTCCTCGGGTTTTTGCTCGTCCAAGCGAATATGGCTCAATTCTTCCCTCAAATCCTGCTCGTTCAACATACTCTAATCGTGCAGATGCACGAATTCCTCTTCGAGATAAACGCCGTAGCGCTCGTATACCGCCTTTTTGACCACGTCCACCAACCGCAAATAATCCCGCGCGGTGGCGCCGCCCATATTGACGATAAAATTGCAATGTACGCCGCTGACTTGCGCGCCGCCTATGCGCGTACCTTTCAGCCCGCAGCCCTGTATGAGTTTGGCGGCCGCAACGCCCCCCGCGGCCTTGAATACGCAGCCGAGCGAAGCCTGATGGGGCTGCGCCGCCGCACGCGCCGTTTGCATATCGCGTATGGTCGCCTCTATCGCGCCCCTATCTTTGGGCGACAACACAAAGCCGACCTCGGCAACCACACCCCCTATTTGGCTGGAGCGGTAGCGCAAGTGCAATTCGTTTTTGGGCACCTGCCGCACCTCGTCTGCCGTAACCACCGTGGCATATTCCACCGTGTCGGCCATCGTTTCGCCATAGGCGCCCGCGTTCATCTTGAGCGCTCCGCCCACGGTGCCGGGTATACCGGCGGCAAACTCCACCCCGCCGAGCCCCTCGGCACAAGCGGCTTTGGCCAAAGCGGGCAAGGTTTCGCCCGCGGCGGCCACCAAGCGGTCGCCCGATACGGTTATGCCTTTGAGCCGTTTGGTAGACAGCACCCAAGCCAAACCGAAGTCGCTGACAAGGCTATTGCTGCCACCGCCCAACACGTGATAACGCACGGGGCGCATAATGCGCATAGCGCATTGCAACTGACGGACGTCTGCGGGCAACACCAATCGTTGCACCATACCGCCCGCGGCAAAGGTAGACAATTTGCGCGCCGACACGTCGCTCTCGACGTATATTTCGGCCGACTGCAAGGCTTGCAAAACGGGATCCATACCTTATCGTATGCCGACCCCCGCGTAATCGTCCCCTTTTACGATTGCGTTGAGCACGTCTCCCACGCCGCCCTCGGCGCACGAGGGACACACAGCGTCGGCCGAGGCGAGCAATTCGGGCACGGCATTGGCCACGGCGACGCCCAGACCTGCCGCTTCGATCAGAGAAATATCGTTGCGCTCGTCGCCGAACGCAGCCGCATCGGCGGGATCCACCCCCAAGTAGCGACACATGGCTTTGAGCGCATTGCCTTTGCCGCTCGCGGCACTGACGATCTCGATATATCGCGGATTGGAACAAGTGATATCCAAATGCGCAAAGTTTTGTCTGAGGCAAGCCAATCTTTGGGGCGTTTCGTCGGCGGGAGACATAACTATGATCTTGTGCATATCCCAGCCCTCGGCCTCTTTCCAACGGCTGATAGGCTCGCCTACGACTACCCCCTCTATCTCGGTATACGCGAAATACTCGTCGCTATAGGGATTGGCATAGGCCGTGTATACGTCGGTGCCGTGGTAGGCCTGAAAAACCCACCCGCGTTGCTCGGCAAACTGCGCCAGCCTGCGCCAGTCCTCGGCGGGCAGATCGTGGCAAAACACCTCTCTATCCGTCCGAAAATCGTAACCGACCGACCCCTGCAAACACACCAAATAGTCGGGGTGCAGATCGATTTTGGCCAACTGTTTGACGATAGACTTATACATTCGCCCCGTGGCCACTACGAATACACCGCCGGCTTGGGTATAATCGAAGATGGCCTTGCGCGTTTTGGCAGGCACCTCGCCCGCCGCGGCGTCGAAAATGGTAGCGTCGTAATCACAAAAAACGATGGGATATTTCATACCCTATACTATAGCACAAAATTCATATACGGTCAACAACGCCGACGCTCAATCGGCATGAAAATAGTCGTAGATCTTGCGAGCCGTAGCCTTACGCAAAGAGGGCACCTTTTCCAACTGCTCCACCGTAGCGGCCGCTATGCCGTCGAAAGAATGAAACTCACGGTACAAGGCCTTGACGGTGGCCTCTCCCACCCCATCTATTTCCAACAACTTGCTGCGCAAAGTGTTGGTTTGACGCAGGTGCCTGTGGTAGGTGATGGCAAAGCGGTGCGCCTCGTCTCTTATGCGCTGCAACAGTTGCAACGCAAGCGAACTGTGCGGCAGCTTGATCTCGCGCCCGTCGCGCAATACGATGGTCTCTTCACGCTTGGCCAACCCAATGACAAAAGTGCGGTCATAGCCCTCGTTTTGCATAGCGCGCAGCGCATACTCCACTTGTATAATGCCGCCGTCTATCACCAATAGGTCGGGCACTTCGCGAAAACTGACGTCCTCGCCCTCTTTCAGGTGTTCAAGTCGTCTGGTAAGCACCTCTTGCATACACGCAAAGTCGTTGTTGCCCTCCACCGTTTTGATGCGGAAGTGGCGATACATCGCCCTATCCTTTTCGCCGTCGATAAACACCACCATACTGCCCACTTTGTTGGTGCCCGATATGTGGCTGATATCATAGCATTCCATACGGCGTATGGTGCCCGACATACCAATGGTACGCGCCAGCTGCTCGGCCGCGCCCAAGGTCATATTTTCGCGTCGCGTTACCACCTCGCCCGATCGGGACAAATACTCCTGTGCATTGTTTACCGCCATATCGGCCAACTGTTTGCGCACGCCTTGCTGGGGCATTACGGCGCGCACTTTTGCGCCCAAGGTGGCCAAGGCCTGCTCCAGCCCCGCGGGCACCTCAAAGGCACACACCAACTCGTCCGCCACCATGGGGTGCGTGGTGTAGTAGCGATAGATAAAAGACTCCAAACTGTCGGGGTCGTCGAGGCCGCACGCCACGGGTATTTTGTCTATGGCCACCACTTTGCCGCCGCGCACCGACAGCACTGCCGCCACGTCGCACGCCGCGCCGTATGCCACGCCCCACACGTCCAAGTCAAAGTCTTTGGGCAACGCCACCACTTGATGCCGCACCATCTTCTCGAGCGTTTCCAATTTGTTTTTGTACGCCAGTGCCGTCTCGTAGTCTTCATTTTCGCTGGCGGCCAACATTTTGGCTGTCAAAATATCCTGCACCTTTTTATCATTGCCATGCAAAAAGTCGATGACGTCGGCTATCACGGCGCGATATTCCTCTTTGGTTATTTTACCCACGCACGGCGCAAGGCATTGGCCTATATGATAGTTCAGACAAGGCCTGTGGGAAGCGGGTAATTTGGCCAAATTGTGCGTGCAATGCCGTATGGGAAAGGCCGTATGCAACAAATCCATCATTTCCCTGGTGGTAATGCCTATCATATAGGGGCCGAAATACTTGGCGCCGTCGGCTTTGAGTCGGCGTATCACCGTTACTTGCGGATAATCCTCTTTGAGATCTATGCGCAAAAAGGGGTATAGTTTGTCGTCCTTGAGCAATATATTGTAGTGCGGCTTGTGCTTTTTGATGAGGGTATTTTCCAACATCAACGCGTCTATTTCGCTGTTGCAGATGATGTAGTCAAAATCTTCCACCTTGTCCACCAATGCCATGGTTTTTTCGGTCTTGGTGCCTGCGTGGAAATAAGAGCGCACGCGGTTTTTGAGGTTGGTGGCCTTGCCGACGTACACTATGGTGCCGGCTACGTCTCGCATGATATACACGCCGGGCGAGGTAGGCAATTCTTGCAATTTGACGCGGATCTTATCGTTCATACGTCTATTATACCGCCATTTTATACCAAACGCAAGGCGCAGCGCCCATTTTTACCTACGGACTTTCGGCCGCCAAAGACAACCTTCGCCCGACTTCGACAATAGGCGTCAGTATATCTTTGTTACAATGGGTACGAACTTATGCAAAGTCGCTTCGGCGCAAGGAGAACAAAATGAAAAACAGCATCAAAGCACTGGCAAAAGAAGCCAAAAATCGTATGCGTACATCCGCCGCGCCCGAGAACAAAGGCACGTTGGCGGACATCAGCCAAGAGGAAGAGCGCGTGTTTCAGATCGTATGCAAATTGGCGGCATCGGACGAAGTCGTCACCAATCCCATTATGCGCGTAGCCGATCCCGCCGTGTGGAAAAGCGTGCGCGGCGTAGACCGCGAAAGATACGTACTCAACCTATCCGCCGTGTATTGCAAGCAACTGCAACGCTACCAGGCGCAAAAATCATAGCCGTAGCATTTGCGGGCAAGTCTTGCTCCTTATAACACATAAAAAATAGAAAATTACCCTTTGACATACGCGGACGTGTGTGTTACAATTTTTGTATAGAATATTTTAGGAGCATACGATGGAAACTATCAACAACTTTTTTGCTGACCTTGGTCAAAAAATGCCTTTTGCGGCCGATTTTTTTGCCAATAATCTCAAAATCGGCAGTTTTGAGATCAATACGCTTTTCCTCATTTTGGTAGCGTTGGTCGTGGTGATCGCGGCAGTGGTCGTCATTGCCGTTTGCGCCGCGTCGGCCAAAAAGAAAAAAAGCAAGGCCAACGCCGCGAGCCGAGCCAAAATGGAAGCGAACCGCGAACAACAAAAGCTGGTCGCAAAAGAAGCCGACAGCGACGTATTGGACATCGAACCCACCGACGCCCCCCCCGCGGCAGTCGTATCGAGCGAGCCCGTCGAGACCGATAAGCCCGAGGCCGAACCCGCGGCACAGGAAGTGTTCGACGTGCCCGAAGCCGAACAAACCGCCCAAACGCAACCGGTAGAAGAAGTGCCCGAGGCGCAAC
>CAMPCZ010000088.1 GCA_946648015.1 uncultured Clostridia bacterium | reverse complement strand
CGACAAAGAAGTGGACGACGTGGTCGCCTCCGAACGCCGCAATCCCGTCCTCGCGGATATCTTTGCCCGTATGAAGTTTATGGAGCGTCGCGGCTCCGGCTTGAAGAAGATCACCGACAACACCAACGCCCTCTTCAACGACGGCAAAAATCACGTCGAGTTCTTCTCGGATAGGAACTACTTTAAGGTGACGATCTATAATGCTTTGTATGGCAAGATACAAAAAAACGCCGATGTAAATGCAAGTGTAAACGCCGGTGTAAATGCAAGTGTAAAACTGTCCGCAATACAAGAATCTATTATACAGTTAATGCGAAAGAACCCCCAAATCACGATAAAAGAAATGGCGAGCAAACTTGGCAAAAATGAAACAACGATTTCTAGGAATATAAGGCAAATGAAAGAAAAAGGCATTATTGAAAGAGTTGGATCAGATAAAACTGGACATTGGATTATAAATTAAAGGATTTGTAAAACAACCGACACAACCAGGTAGATTAATTGAGGAATTGGCAAATGAAGAAAGAATGTGATATTTTTATTTGTTATAGAGGGAATAATGTGTTATTGCCAAAGTTGTTTGCACAGTATATTGATGGAATCAACAAAGACACATCAGATAAAAGAAATTATGGAAAAGTATGGTTTTCTGATTTAGAAACAAGCGGAAATTATGCAGATGAAGATGAGTTGTATTCACTTATTGATTCTGCAAAATATTTTGTTATGTTTCTTTTCTCCGGCTTTACAAATGGTTTTTTTGATGAAAGCCAAAGATTGAACCCAAAATGCATTACGGCAAAAGAATTTGTAGTTGCTGAAATAATACGACAAAAGAGAAAGAATACCGATAACGAATTAGTCTTTATTAGCGCAAATATTAACGGTGAGTCCTTTAGTGAAATAGATGTCGCCAGCATTCGTCGATTATTTGAACTCAACGGTATATTAAAAGATGATACAATAGATGCTTTTACACAGTTAAATAAAAACAATTTCGATATAAGGCAAGGTGATGAACAAGCCTTTTTCGATCGCTTAATCGTGGGAATTACACCAAAGAATTACTCGAATATAAACAATTCGCAAGAAAACGTAGAAGTAGAATGGACTGCTGATTATGCGAGAACTTGGCATTCAATGAAAGCGCCGTCGCGTCCTTCTAAAAGCGAGCTAGAAATATATGGAGAATATTTCGAAATAGTAAAAAGGAAAAAATCGTCCACTATTGTTCCCAATGTTTTGATTTTGGGTTCAACTGTGGAATTTAGACAATTAGCCTATTCGAAAGGATTTAAGGTATATGTCATAGATTATAGTCGTGAATACTATGACGAAATTTCAACGGAAATAGATCCTAAAATAAAAGAAGAAGAATCCTTTATTCACGCTGATTGGCTTCAGATGGCAAGTATTTTTAGCCAGAATAAGACGATATTTGATATTATTATCGGTGATTTGGCCATAGGAAATGTGGCACCAAACAGTATCTCTGTATTTTTCTCTAACATAGAGCAAATACTGTCTCAAGAAGGCTATTTGTTGGGAAAAAGTGTTTACAAGTTTTCTAATTACTACAAAAGCCATGAACAAATAATAGCAAAACTTAAAGAAATTGCGGAAGACGAAAGAATAACAAAAGAATCTTTGTATGGTTATGTCATGTTTCCTTTGTCAATATTTGCTAGTCAACCTGTCCCCCGAGAAATAGGTTGTTATAAAATAGATTTTCAATCGTTGTATGGTACCGTGGGAAATTTTGTTAAAGATAATAAGGAAATAATATCTCCTTATGACAAATTTGATATATATTTGAAAGATGGTACTAGGTTTGACAATAAGATGCCCAAAAATTTCTATGTTTATAGTTATAAGAAAATTATAGAAACAATAGAAGAAAACAATCTGTATATCGATGATACAAGATATGGAACGGATGTTTTTAAAAATGAATTTCCACTTTTTATAATAAAAAAAGGAAACCCACAAGAAACTATTGTTTCGATGGAAAGTTTTATTGAACAAACTCCTACTGACATTAGAAAAGAATGGGATAATTCTATAACATCTCTTTTCTTTATACAATCCATTATATTGTGGGATGATGATAATGATGATGAAACTATTTTTCGATATATTGAAAAACTTATTTCAGAATCAAAAATACAAATAGATAAAAACTATAGGTACTATTTATCTGAAATTCCAATTGATAAGATGAAAAATGAGACTGCTGTTTTGTCAAAACAAGCTGCTTTATCTGATTCGCAAGAAGATGATTTGCAATTTAATTACACCTGTGGTTTGCTAATAAGTATTCTATTTAAACTAAAAAAAGTTGATAATTATTTGCTACGATTTGTCACACGTTCACTTTTTGCAAAGCTAAAAAACCTTTCTCTATGGGAACCATCACAAGCACCATGGATGTCAGCAAGAATATGTATATGTATGTTTCCAATGTATCAAGATTGGAGAAATGGAGTAGGATTAACAAAACAAGACGAAAACTATTTAAAGCGGTTGGAAAAAGTAGTTAAACAATTAGCAGATAGACGGAAAACAGGTGAGGAGTTTTGGGCTTCTGAAACAGGAAGTCATTTTGACACATCAGCTTTATGCTTGGAAGTTTTAAACTTATATAAAGAATATATTCCTGGATTAGATTCAAAAATTAAGGAGATTCTTGATATTCATGTTAATAATAATGTTATTAAAGAAACCTTTATAAGATTTCCTATAGGCGATTCCTTAATACAAGATGTTATTGACGAAAACACTATTAATGGAAAGTCGGCATACAAAAAACTGTGTGGAAGAATTAGTTGGTATTCTATTCTATACTTATTAGCAAATGAAAACGATAAACCAATTATTGCAACACAACTTAAAGCTTTTTGTTATAAATTTATGAACGCCTATATTCCTTTGTTGACAAAAACGCACACTAAAGAAATTGGATTAGTTCCACAAATTATTTATTCTTTGAAAAGAACAGGCATATTTTAATTGTTTTGAAAGATATGATGAGAACCGTTATGGAGTTGAGAGAATTAAGGGAAAAACAATATCAATTTAAGGAAATCTAAAATATTGCAATTATTATAGTAGAGAAATCATTAAACATATGAATAATTCACCAATCAATATTGGGAAGTGAAAATTTGAAACGGTGTGTGCCTTTGTTGTATGATAAGAAGCCAACGAGTGGTATGCTCGTTAGGAGTATATTCGATGGACGTCGAATATATGGAATGAAACTCTATAATTAGGGATAGCGTTAGTGTTGCGGCGATTGCACGAGCGATCTAACAAGTGGAAAACGAACAAGTAAAATCGGGTTTCCCGATTGTTCAGCGCGCCGACGGCGACGCCATACAAAATACGCCAACCTTGGCTATTTTCTTATCCTGCTCTATAAAAAAGGCGGTTAGCTATGGAAATACGCTACTTTAAGATGAGCGACAACTATGAAGCCGAGCAAGCGGAATTGAAAGAAAAGGTCGAAAAACTCAAAAACAGTATCGACCACGCCAAGAGTAAGATGGACGACATTTCCAAGTTTATCTCTCTCGTGGACAAATACGGCGACTTTGAGGAACTGACACCGGAAATCCTACGAGCGTTCATAGATAAGGTGCTTATCTACGAAAAGCAGAAAGTTGACGGACATTACAAACACACGATAGAAATCATTTACAACTTCGTCAGAGCCGTTGAAATCCCCGACTTCGACTAAAATAACCAAGAGAAAAGGCGTGGCATCACGCTACGCCTGATTATCAAAGGACAGCCTTACCGAAAAATCCCTAATGGAAGTGCGGGAATAGAGCCGCCGTTTTGTTGATACGGTTATTGCAAATCGGCCAAAGCCAACACCTCGAAGTCGTCGGCGGAAAACAAATAGACGTAGCCGTCGCGCAATACGGCGCGCGTGTTTTCGTCCACTTGGTCAAACGGCACCCGTCCGACCACCGCAAGCGAGCCCTCGCGATAGGCCACCAACACGTAGAGGCCGCAGGTTTTGTACTCGTATTGCTCGCCGCTGACGTAGCGGACGTATTGACAAGGCACGCCGACTATGCCTTCGTCCGCCGCCAGCAAATAGCTCTTGTAGGCGGCCACCAAATTGTAGTTTTCCTCGATATAGACGTTTTCGGCTTGCTCATGCACGCCCAGGGTGAGAGTAGCCAACGATTGCACCTCGCCGACAGCTTCGCGATAGACCTCGAATTTGACGGTGCCGCCGCGCAACACGCCGATGCCCAGCAATGCGTCGTCGGCAAAGGGCACCAGCGAAGACGAATAGCCGTCGATAGCGCCCGTGTCGGTGTAGGTTATATGCGCATAGTCGGATAGGTCGAAGCAATAGACGGGGTCGGTAAAGCGCACCACCTCGGCGGTGCAAATATAGGCCTTGGTGCCCACAAACCGCGCCGACTGCACGCTTTCGCCCTCGGGCGCAAAGCGGCGCACCGCGCCGATCAACCGCCAATCCTGCACCGAGTAGCAAAATAGAGAAGCATTTTCGCTATCCCAAGTGAAAGAGCGCTCGCTTTGCCCGTACGCCGTCTCCCGCACGGTGGTGGCCACGCGCAACACGCCCTCGTACTCGTCCAACCAATATTGGTCCTCTACCCTGCCCTCTATGTCGAAGCGAGCCGCCAACCGCAACCCGTCGGCGCCGTAGGCATACACGCACACGTTGCTGGTCGTTTGGGTTTGGCTTTGGTGCCAAGTGTTGGCGTCCACCACGTAGGCCCTATCGGCGTTGACGTATAGGGTGGGATCGACGCACCCCAGCAAAGCCGCTTGGCCCAACACGTCCAGGTTGCCGTCCAACAGGGTCAGCACGGTGTAGCGGAAATAGTCGGCCTCGTCGGGGCATACGATCTGCTCGGGCTCAGTCAGCGCCTTTGTCTCTCCCTCAACGTACGGGACGAAGGTCTCGGCGTTGTCGGCATCGTATTGATACACGTCGTAGTCGGTGACCAACAGCAACCGCCCGTCCGCCTGCCTCGACTCGACGTAGCGGCCGGACACATAGCGCTCGGACACCAACTTGACTGCGTCCGGGGCGGACACGTCGAGGGTAGCCACCACCGTGCCGTTGCCGTAGCGCGCGTTGGTGCAAACAAGGGTGATGGCGGAGGCGTCGGCGGAAAGATACATTTCGTAGCCGTAGACGCCCATGCCTCGGTATTGCGCAGGGGTATAGTCGAAGGTGCCGACCAAAGCCGAATCGGCGCCCGCCTTGGCGTATACGTTGAGCCGCAACGCCCCCGCATAGCCCCCTTGCGGCCGGCATAGACGGTAGAAGTAGTGCGTGCTCTCTTTGAGCACGTCGCCCTCTTTGACGTCGGCCACCTGCAAATTGGTGTTTTCGATATAGGCCTCGCCCGTAGCAACGCTGTCCACCTCGGGCGAAAGGGCATTGTTTGCGCCGTCCACTTCGAGGGCATAGCCGGGTGCGGCAATACCTTTGACCACCCCGCGGCCGAGGTCGGCCGTCCACAATTCCCAATTATTGTGATATTCCTGCCGATAGACGGCGTTGAGCACGTTTTGATAAGGCGAATTGCCCGCGGGGGTGCCGAAAGGCAAAAACAGCACCAGCCCCATCACCAATACGAATAGACACGCCGCGGCCGACGATACCGAAGCAACGATAACGCCGCGCTTTTTCTTTTTGTCCGCCACCATTTGCAGCACCGCCCGGGTGCGCTCGTCATAGGTCTTCATAGTCGAACCCCTCCTCCAAAAGGCGTTGTTTGAGGGCAGCTTTGGCGCGCGACAGCAAATTGTACACCTGCTTGACGTTTTTGGCCATTATTTTGGCCACGTCCTCCACGGCGAACCCCTCGATAACGTGCAAATAGAGCGCGTTGCGATAGTCGGCGGGTATTTGCTGCATACACCGATAGAGAACTTGGCGGGCATAGGCGCGCTCCGCCGCGTCCTCCACCGTATCCGGCGAGGACAGCACCTCTTGCACGTCGCCCAAAGCCACCTCGTGCCGCTTGCGACGCAAATAGTCGACGGCGCGCGAGTATACCATGCGGTACAGATAGGCTTTGGATAGCGCTTTGCGCTCGTTACGCCACACAAAATCGGCCATAGCCCGCAGGGCTACCTCTTCGGCGGCAACCGAGTCGGAAACCAAACAAAAAGCATAGCGAACCAAGTCGTCGCTGATTTCGCGAACCAGCGCGGCCACCTCTTGGGGCGTGCGCTTTTGGGTGGTATTCCATTGCGTTGCCATAGCTACCTCGCTTATATAACGCACGGCGGGCGTCTATTACTCACCGCTTAAAAAAAATTTCGTCTCGAAAGGACGAAATCGAACGCCTTGCGGCATTAAAATAGGTTGTTCATATACGCTTTGAGAAACGCTCGGTTGTTGCCGACGAATACCGCGTTGCCGCGCACGAACAAGAAGTAATCGGTGGTGGAAAAGTCCACGTCCTGCTCGGAAGCGATGCGGTAGTAGTTGGTAAACACCGAGTAGGCGGTGCCGATGCCGTCGGTATAGATGAGCATACCGTACATATAGTCCTTGTCGCCCGCCGAAGAATTGGCGTTGTAGTATTCCACGATGGCGCTGCAAGCAAACGGCTCGCCGCCCTCCTCGCGCAATTGATAGCCTGCCTGCAAGGACAGATAGATATTGCGCGATTGCTCGCTCAAATGGGACAGATCCGGCCCATCCGTCGCCGCCTCGGCCAACACCGACTGCACCTTGGGCGCTTGGTCCTGCATACGCTTGTAGAAAGACGCCGCAGTGGGAATGTGCAAAAACAGTACGCTGAGCATAACGACGGCTACGATAAAAATAACGTCAAAAAAATAATATTTGATTCTCTCGGAAT
>CAMPCZ010000087.1 GCA_946648015.1 uncultured Clostridia bacterium | reverse complement strand
TGCGTCGGGCTACGCCAAAGAGTTTGACATCGGCGGCAAAAACGTTACGATATCCGTAGATAAGCTATGAGGCAAGCGTCGGGTTGGCAAGATTATGAGGTCATAGCCACCGGTGACGGCCTCAAACTGGAGCGTTGGGGCAAAGACGTGTTTCTTTTGCGCCCCGACCCGCAGGTCATTTGGCACCAACGGCAAGATCTAAACTCTTTTCCGCGCCTAAGCGCGCGCTATATTCCCGAAGGAAGAATAGGGGAGAAGTGGGAATATCTGCGTCCGGTGCCCGATAGTTTTACGGTAGGGTATCGTTCTTTGCGCTTCAGCCTACGTCTTACCAAGGGATTCAAACACACCGGCCTTTTCCCCGAACAAGCCGTCAACTGGGATGCAATGGACGCCATCATACGTGCGGCCGGTAGGCCGATCAACGTGCTCAATTTGTTCGCCTACACGGGTGGCGCAACGGTGGCTTGCTTGCAAGCGGGCGCGTCGGTAACGCACGTAGACGCCGCCACCGCTATGGTGGCGCGCGCCAAAGAGAACGTGGCATTGTCGCATTTAGAAGAGAAGCCATGCCGCTATATCGTGGATGATTGCATCAAGTTTGTACAGCGCGAGATCCGGCGTGGCAAAACCTATGACGCCATCATCATGGATCCGCCCAGTTTTGGCAGAGGCCCGTCGGGAGAGTTGTGGAAGATAGAACAACAACTCGACGACTTGTTGACCCTTACCGAGGGTGTGCTCGGTGCAAATCCGTTGTTTTATCTCATCAATTCATACACGACGGGTCTGCAACCCACCGTTATCAAAAATTTACTCAACCTACATTTTGCCCCCAAAGGCGGCAAAGCCATCGCTTACGAGGTTACTTTGCCCACCGCCGAGGGGATCGACTTGCCCTGCGGGTGCAGCGGACTTATGACATTTTAGTATGAACATCACCTACGACCAAATTCCCATTGTATACGAAGACAATCACTTGCTGGTGGTCGTCAAACCTCAAAACGTTCCCAGCCAAGCCGACGAGAGCAAAAGTCCCGATATGCTGTCACTGCTCAAACAATATCTTGCCGACACCTATCACAAGACCGGCAACGTCTATTTGGGTCTGGTGCATCGCCTGGATAGACCGACCGGCGGCGTTATGGTTTTTGCCAAGACGAGCAAAGCGGCCGAAAGGCTGTGCAAGGCCATCGAAACGGGCGAGTTTGAAAAGAAGTATTTGGCCGTAGTTGAGGGAAGAACGCCCGCGGAAAGCGGCTTACTCAAAAACTACTTGTACAAATATGCCAACCTCAATATAGTCAAAGTCGTACCCGACGCAACCGAGGGCGCCAAATTGGCGGAGTTGCAATACAATCGTTTGGCCGAAACCTACGTGGAGGGCAGTGAAAGCAAACAAACAGAATACACTTTGGTGCAAATTTACCTCTATTCCGGCCGCAGTCATCAGATTCGCGTGCAAATGTCACATATCGGCAATCCTTTGGTCGGCGACGCCAAGTACGGCAGCCTCAAATCCAAAAATCCCACGCCGCTGGCGCTTTGGGCGTATGAATTGCGCTTCCCGCACCCCATTACCAAAAATCCCATGGTATTCAGAGTGTATCCCGATACGGATCAGCAACCTTGGGCACGTTTCGATATAGATTCTTTGTTGCGCATCACCAGTAGGGACTAAATACTCGGATTTATATAAATATTACTTATAAAAAGTAAACCGTGCTATTTGTTTTACTGATATGATTCAACTAAAATCTTATTTGATTTAGTTGCCTATTTTTGGAGATTGGGATATAATAGAAAAGGTTTGATACCTGCCTCGTTGGTCAAGCGGTCAAGACGTAGCCCTCTCAAGGCTGAATCGGGGGTTCGATTCCCCCACGAGGTACCAACCTATACGCGTGAGTTTGTCAACGGACGGGCTTGCGCGTTTTTTTTCGAATAGATATGCTTCAAACGCTAAATTTACAATTTGCCCCAAGTTATTGATTTGACGTCACGCGATGGCATTTGTCGAGTTCGGTCGCCGTTGGCGCTATCGTTAATTCGATAGCCAACAAAAAAACTCTCCGTAGGAGAGTTTGATTGGTTGTATCCGCAATGCCGTATCCACAACTGACCAAAACCCGCTTATGGCAGGGTGGTGGGCTCTCTGGCGCTATCTGTCTTCCCCTGCTACTCCAAGAGTAAATTACTGAGGCCTGACATCGGTGCTTCGTATCGCCCTCCGAGAATTGATTTGGGATTGTGACAAAGCCGCTTCTCGTACATCGCAGGTACACTTATACTGTATCACCTATCGGTGCAATTTGCAATACCTTCTAATAAAACTTAATAAAAGATATTCGACCTACATTTGATGTTGGGGTACGTGCATAGAAAATCACACGGTTGTCCATACTCCAAACAAAAGAACCCTTCGCTTCATACAATGTATAAACGAGGGAAGAGGTGATTATGGTCAAAAGAGGTGATATCTATTATGCGGATCTTAGCCCCGTAGTAGGGTCGGAACAGGGCGGCGTGCGCCCGGTTCTCATCGTGCAAAACGACATTGGCAATCGATATTCGCCCACCGTCATTGCCGCTGCCGTTACTTCGCGCATGAGCAAGACCAAATTGCCTACGCACATCGAGATCGCCGCAGGCGAAGGCGGACTGGACAAAGATTCGGTCGTGCTATTGGAACAACTGCGCACGTTGGACAAGCGCAGATTGCGCGATAAAATAGGCGAGTTGTCGCCCGATGATATGCGCGAAGTCGATCAAGGACTGCTCATCAGTTTGGGATTCTTTGCCAATTAAAAGCAAACTCTCAATTAAACCGTACTCTTTCAAAAAAAAGGTATTGAAAATATCATAACAATATGATATTATTATAATATCTGCTTGGAGGAAAGTATGGACTATTCAATGAAAGATTTATTGCGTGCAAGCATCACCTATAAGGCTTCGGACTTGCACATTACGGTTGGCGTTCCGCCAATGCTGCGCATCAACGGCTCCTTCAAAAAATATCCCAAAGATCCACTTACCGGCGAAGACTCTGCATCGCTCGTGGATTCTATTATGACGCCCGACCAAAAAGACAGGTTGGATAAAGTGGGCGAAATCGACTTTAGTATCGCCTTTGGCGGCTTCCGTTTTCGTGTCAACGCCTATATGCAAAAAGGATATAAGGCCGCCGCTTTGCGTATGATCAACAATACAATGCGCTCTTTTGCAGAGCTGGGCTTGCCCGATTCGTTCCGTCAACTGTGCATGAAGACGCGTGGTTTGATATTGGTTACGGGGCCTACCGGCAGCGGTAAATCCACCACTTTGGCCTCGATGATCGATTTTATCAACGTCAACCGTTCGGCGCATATCATCACCATAGAGGATCCTATCGAATATTTGCATTCGCACAAAAAATCCATTGTCAACCAACGCGAAATAGGGCAGGATACCCGCAGTTTCGGCGCTGCATTGCGCGCAGCTTTGCGCCAGGACCCCGACATTATTCAAGTAGGCGAAATGCGCGATCTCGAAACCATTTCCACCGCGCTTACCGCCGCCGAAACAGGCCACTTGGTTTTGTCTACGTTGCACACCAACAACGCCGCCAATACCATAGACCGTATCGTAGACGTTTTTCCGTCGCACCAGCAAGCGCAGGTGCGCTTCCAGCTTTCCAACGTTTTGGTTGCCGTCATATCCCAACAACTGTTGGTGCGCAAAGACGGCTCGGGACGTGTAGCCGCGCTCGAAATATTGTTGCAGCACTCATCCATCTCGGCGCTTATCCGCGAGGGCAAAACGCACCAGATCGACAACGCCATACATACCAATAGCAATTTGGGTATGTGCCTGATGGATCGTTCGCTCGCCAATTTGTACAAACAAGGCATCGTCGATTATAACGAAGCATATTCGCATTGCATCGACGCCAAGGATTTCAAACTAAAAGCAACTGAATAGGAGGACTTATGAAAAAATTTGTTGCTACTGTTTTGGTGCTTGTGGTCGCCATGGCTATGGTAGGTTGTTTCGTCGGCTGTCAAGCGGCTGATGAAAGTACCCAATCTGCTGACGGCAACTGGAAGTACGTAGAAAAAGAGGACGGCAGCGTGTCTTTGTCGGCGTATACCGGCACCGCGGCCAACGTCGTTGTCCCGGCCATTGTCGATGGCAAGGCCGTCAGTTCGATCGAGGCCGGTCTGTTCGTCAAAATTAACGACGGCAGCGCCAAAAGACGCATGAGAGACGTGTACGAGGACAATGAACTGATCGAGAGCGTTACTTTTTTGGCGAATATCACGGCAATACCCGAGCGCACGTTTTATCTGTGCAAAAATTTGACTGCCGTCGTGTTCCCCGCCGCGCTCGAGTCCATCGGTGATTTTGCCTTTTACGGCTGCCGTTCGCTGACTTCCATCGCTTTGCCCGCCACCTGTTCTTCTATAGGCGCGTATTGCTTCCGCGAATGCGAGAACCTCACCAACGTTGCCATTGCCAACCCCGAGTTGGTCAAAATAGGGGACAAATGCTTCTATATGGTCAACACCAAGGCTTCGGGCGACGACCAATACTACATCATCAAAGACTTAAAAATAGTACCGATCAATCCCACTGTGTACGATAGCGACGCCATAGAGGCCGATCGCCGTGCCACCAAAAAGAACGACTATCGTTATTGGAAGGATTATATCGACAACGGCAACGTTGTCGGCGGCATTCCTTCGGCCGAAACTGCCGAATAGGAGGTGAATTATGGATAATACCACTGCCAATATCGAAATCAAAACCTATTCGCGCAAAGAACGCAACAATTTCCTCATCGGCTTGATGGGACAAAATATGATGTACAACGTCGTGGGCAGTTGCTTGATGTATTTCTTGCAATTCACGGTGTTGCTTCCCGCCATGACGGTGTCCACCATATTTACGGTGGCGCGTATCTTCGACGCATTGAACGACCCCATCATGGGCACCATCGTCGATCGTACTCGCACCAAGTGGGGCAAATGTATTCCCTATCTGCGCATCATTCCCATTCCCGTAATGATCATATCCATACTTTGCTACGTTTCCTTCGGCTTTTATGGCGACGGCAGCAAGGCGATGGACGTTGGCCTTTCGCTTTGGGCGGCATTCACCTACATACTGTGGGGTATGACCTATACCGTCGGTGATATTCCTCTTTGGGGCGTTACTTCCCTTATGACCGAGAGCGAAAAAGACCGCAATAAGTTGTTGACTGCCGCGCGTATCGTGGCTGCCATCGGCGGCGGCGCCGTTATGCTCAGCATGCAATCCATGGCTTTGGGCTTGGGCGGCACCCTTACCAATCTGTTGCACGTGTCGGATATGGAAGGCGAAAAATACGGCTTCCTCATCACCGCAGTCATTATATCCGTGGTGGGCACCGCGCTCTTCCTGTTTGCGGGCTTCGGCGTCAAAGAACACGTCGCTTCCACGACCAAAAAGACTTCGCTCAAAGAAAACGTCAGCATCATAGCGCACAACAAACCCTATGTGCAGTTGCTCGTCTCGGGCGTGCTGGGTAGCACCAAAACCATTATTGCCATCGTGGCCATGACCTTGGTTACCTACTACTATGCTTCCAAGGACGCTTTGCTTGCCATGGTCTATTTGGTTTTGCTCGGCGGCGGCTTTTTCATCGGCCAATTCGTGTTGATGGGCGTTACCGGCACACTCAACAAGCGCTTTAGCAAAAAGACGTTGTACAACTGGTCCAATATCCTCAGCGTCATTCCCTATTTGGCTATCTTCGGCGCCTATGAGTTGGATCCCCACCACCTCAACAGTGCGGGTTGGTTGGTCGTATGCTTTGTTTTGTTCTTCGTCGCCGGCGGTTCCAACGGTATCACCACCGTGTTGCAATCGCAAATGATTGCCGACTGCGTCAACTACGAGGAATACAAGAGCGGTCGCCGTCCCGACGCCCTGTTCTTCTCGGGGCAAACCTTCTTGGTCAAATTACAAAACGGTTTGGCCACAATCTTCTGCGGCATTGCCTATACCGTGGTGCATTTCTCCGATACGCGTGTTGCCGAGGTCAACGCCTTTATTTCCGCGGGTGGCGTACCCCGTCTTAGCACCGAGTACTCCAGCTTTATGATGATACTGTTCTTCGTCATATCCATACCGCCTGCCATCGGCTGCTTGCTCACTGTCATTCCCACCTGGAAATATGCTTTGGATGACAAAGAGCACGCTCGTATACTTGACGTATTGGTCAAAATGCGTGCCAAGATAGAGGAGATCACCGCGCAGGGCGTGGTGGAGTACGATAGACAAGCCATTATCGAATCTATCGAAAACGGCACCGAGTATGTGGTAGACGTACCTACCAATGCCGAAGCGTTAGAGGTCGATGCGCCCGCTTTGGAGAACGAGGTCGAGATAGACGACGCCAAGTCGGACGACACCAAGGCAGACGATACCAAGTCGGACGACATCGACTAAACAAACTGATAATACAAAGGATTTGGGCAGCTACGGTTGCCCAAATTTTATGAGGTAGATATGATTCAAGATACTGCTTTATTGCGAGCCGACGGTATATCCAAAATTTATGCGCAAGGCGCGTTGTCCGTGGGGCTACATCGATTCTCGGCTTCCTTCTACAAAGGCGAGTTTGTCGCCATCACGGGCAGTTCGGGCAGCGGCAAATCAACGCTTCTCAACATTTTGTCGGGCTTGGATAGCTACGACGAGGGCGAGCTATACTTTATGGGGGAGCCCACGTCGCACTTCACCGAAGAAGACAGGGCGGCCTATCGCATGGATCACGTGGCGTTTATTTTTCAAGACTACAACATCTTGGATAGTTACACCGTGTTTCAAAATATAGAGCTTGCCTTGCTCTATTCGGTACCCGACCCCAAAGAGCGCAAAGAGCGGGTAGATGACCTGATTCAAGCGGTCGGGTTGGCGGGACACGAAAAGCAAAGGTGCAGCAAACTGTCGGGTGGTCAAAAACAACGCGTAAGTATCGCGCGCGCACTCGCCAAAGACGCCCCCATTTTGTTTGCGGACGAGCCT
>CAMPCZ010000086.1 GCA_946648015.1 uncultured Clostridia bacterium | reverse complement strand
GTAGACGCCGCCAACATTGCCAAAGGCTGCGATTGCGTTAGGCTATCGCTAAACACCTGCGAACTTCGCTCCTATGTAATAACCTATGACAACGGTTTTCAAAAATACACCGTCGATGTCTTGAGTGGCACGGGCGGTGTACAGCAAAAAGAATATACGTCTGCTTCGGGCTGGTGGTGCATAAAGCCCATATTACACGGGAATATAGATATCGAAGGTGTCGAATATAGGGCGCTGGTGTACTAACGACGTTCCACCTTGACGTATTCGATATTGTCCATGGCGTTTTGGATCAAGGCCTCCACGTCCAATTTTGCCTCGGCGGCCTCGATCAAGGACAACTCGGGGCGAATAACGGGATTCTTAGGCAAGAACACAGTGCAGCAGTCCTCATAGGGCAAAATGCTGGTATCAAAGGTGCCGATTTCTCGCGCCGTAACGATGATCTCCTCTTTGTCCATGCCGATGAGGGGACGGAATACGGGCAACCGCTCTACTACGCTATTGGTAACCAAAATGCTCTCTTGGGTTTGCGAGGCGACCTGCGCCAAACTCTCGCCCGTAATGATAGAGCCGCATTTGTGTTTGAGCGCCAAACGCTCGGCAATACGCATCATAATGCGGCGCATTATCGTTATCATATACTCGGCGGGGCAGTTTTCGTGTATGGCTATCTGCACCTCGGTAAACGGCACGACGAATACGTCTATATCGCCGCAATAATCGGTGAGAATACGCGCAAGATCCAAAGTTTTTTCTTTGGCCATCAGGCTGGTATACGGATAGCTATGAAAATGTACCGCACACAATTTCATGCCGCGCTTGGCCATTCGATAGCACGCCACGGGGCTGTCTATGCCGCCCGATAGCAAGGCCATACCGCGGCCGCTGCATCCAACGGGCATACCGCCGACCGCGGCGATTACGTCCATAAATACATAGGCGGTGTGATTTTCGCGGAGATCAACGCGAATCTCTTTGTCGGGGTGATGCAAGTCCACTTTCAGTGCGGGGTGCGCATCCAAAACGTATCCGCCCAACTCGGCTGCTATTTGTATGGAGGTAAGCCCCACAGACTTGTCGGCACGATTGACGGTAATACGAAAACTGCCCGTATTGGGTGCGACTTGCGCGCAAATGCGTCCGATCTCCGCCAAATCGTACGGTACCACGGTGGCCACGGACAACGAATGCAGTCCAAATACCTTGCGCACTTTGTCAACCAATTCCTCGGTCAAGTCGGGATCGAACCCTTCTATCAAAAAACGTCCGGGCATCTTGCTCACATTGCAGTTATAAGCGTTCAGCACCTCTTTTACGTTGTCGATGAGACAGCGCTCGAAATAGGAACGATTGCGCCCTTTCAGATATATTTCTCCATATCGTAGCAAAATAACTTTTTCCATATTTTCTCTAAACTCTCACGTATTTTTGCAGTTTGGCATAGGCCAAATGTATTTTATCAAACAATTCGTCAAAATCGTACTCATCGAAAGGATTGATGCTCAAACGCACCATGCCCATCTCATAGCCGCCCGCAAGCCCCAGCGCCTTTGGAATGCGTGCCGATCCTTTTTTGGACGAGCAAGCCGAGCCGATGCCGACGATGATTCCGTATTGCTCCAATTCGTGCATCATTACTTCGCCTCGCACACGCTCGAAAGCCATCGTTACTATGTGCGGAGCGTTGCCCTCGGCCGAAAGCAGACGCACACCCTCGTGTGTTTCGGCAAATCGTTTGGCCGCCTGCCACAAGTCGGCACCCTTTGCATACAACGTCGATTGTGCCTCTTGATATTTTGCGGCGCAAGCGGCAAGCGAAGCGATGCCTATCACGTTTTCGGTGCCCGAACGCAGGCCGTTTTCCTGCCCACCGCCCCACAAAAAAGCGGCGATAGATGTGCCGGGCTTGCAATACAGTGCGCCTACCCCCTTGGGGGCTCCGATTTTGTGGCCGCTTATCGAATACAGATCCACCCCCAAGGCGCGAATAATCACCTTGATATGTCCGAAGGCTTGCACGCCGTCTGAGTGGAACAAGATTTGTTTGTTGTAAGATTTGGTCAGCGATACCAATCGATGTATGTCATTGACAGCACCCGTCTCGTTGTTTACGTGCATCACGCTCACCAACGTGGTACTGTCGTCCAGCAATTTGACGAATTCTTCTTCCACGATCCTGCCGTATGCGTCTACGGGACAAAAAGCCACGTCGTACCCATTTTGCTGCAATGCCAAAGCGCATTGATACACGGCGGCGTGCTCCGATGCGCCTACGATCACACGCCCGCCTTTCTTTTTGCGCGTATACAGAAGCGCGGCGTTGTCGCTCTCCGACCCACACGACGTAAAGTATATGCCCTCCGGCTCCGCGCCCAATGCCTTTGCCAATTCTTTGCGATATTGCGCAATGTCGCGGCGCACCTCTACGGCCTCGCGGTACAATGCGGAGGGATTGTAGAAACATTCAAAACCATAGCGTCGATAAATACTTTCGACCTCAGGTAGCATTTGTGTTGTTGCGGCGTTGTCAAGATACATTGGTCTCTCCTTTGATAAGCGACAGCATATAGTCGTCTACCGTAATGACGTAGCGGATATTTTGCCATACGAAACGCACGTTGCTTGGGCAATTCGTGCATTGTTTTTGCCGCCCCGCCGCCACGTCGTCCCACTCTATCTCGGCAATAGGTATCGACGCTACCAAATGATATTTGCCGTATTTGCGGTGCTTATATATACAAAACGTACCGTTGTCGTACACGTATTTATAGTCCGTAACGAAGATATAGGCAATATTGCCGTACACAAACCCCAGCAAAAACCACACGATAGGCGCAAATACAAACCTCCAGTTGATGATGGCGGCCACCACGATGAGGACAGCACCCGTAAGAAAATTGAAGCAAGCCAAAAGCAAAAATGCGCGCTTGAGCATACGCAAACCTTGGTTTGTATTTGGCAAAAGATATTCGTAATAGGTCATCGTAACCTCACAAACGTGACGCCTTGCCCGCCTTCTCCTTGCTTTCCGGCGCGAAAACTGACAACATTGGATTCATTCAGGTATTCCCAAATAGCATTGCGCAATGCACCCGTTCCATTGCCGTGTATGATCTTCACCTCTTCTACGTGGCCGTTGTCGGCTTCGTCCAAGTATTTGTCCAGTCTGTATATGGCCTCATCTACGGTGCAACCCAACAGATACAACTCGCGCTTGACGTGCGCATTGCTCAAACTGACTTGTTTGCGCATTGGTTTTTCGGCAACTTGCTCCTTTTGTATCTTGAGTTTTTTTACCTCTCCTTCTTTGACGATACTCTTTATATTGCCGATCATCACCACGTATTCGCCGTTTTTGGTGATGGCCGTTATGGTAGCGGTATTATGAAACTTGTCGACGTAAACCTTGTCCCCCACCTTGGGCAAATCGTCGGTGGTAGGCGGTACGTCATCGGCCTCCTCGTCTTCTACAGTGATATTACGCAACTTTTTGCGCAATTCGGTAGCGCGAAAATAGTTGGCTTGCTTGGGCTCGTCCAACAATTTTTTGAGTTCGTCCACTATCTCGTTGACCTCGCTCAGCGCAATATCCACCAAGCGGCGCACTTCGCGGCGCGCGTTTTGGTTGAGTCTGTCCAACTGCACTTGCAACTTGTTTTGTTCCTGCTTGGCCAAGCGCAACTGCTCCTCGAGGTCTTTGCACAAAGCGTTGTAGCGCTCCAATTCCTCTTGCGCTTTGCGTCGAGTTTGCTCGGCGCCCAATAGCACTTCTTCAAAACTGACTCGGCCCTTGTCCATACCTGCCGTGGCCGCTTGCACTATTTCGGCAGGCAACCCCAACTTGGCGGCTATTTCAAACGCGTTGCTGGTGCCGGGCACGCCTATGATCAATTTGTACAACGGCTCGTAGGTATTGGGGTCGAAATCCATAGACGCGTTTTCTACCCTTGCAGTCGAATATGCGTATTCCTTCAGCAAACCGTAGTGCGTAGTGATCACGGCTTTGACGCCCTTCTTCAACAAGTAGTCGGTGATTTGCACGGCCAAGGCTGCGCCTTGGTCCGGGTCGGTACCCGCGCCCAACTCGTCTATCAGCACCAACGAATTGGCGTCGGCATGGCGCACCATATACACCACGTTGCTCATATGCGAAGAAAAGGTTGACAAATTTTGCTCAATGCTTTGCTCGTCCCCTATATCGCTGTATATCTCCTTGAATACGGCCACTTGCGAGCCTTCCTCGGCGGGGACATACAATCCGCTCATCGCCATCAGGCAACATAGGCCCGTCAATTTGAGCGTAACGGTTTTGCCGCCAGTGTTGGGACCGGTTATCAACAACACGTCGTAATCTGCACCCAGCACCACCGTGTTTCCCACCACTTTGTGCTTGTCTATCAGCGGGTGGCGGCCGCATTTGATATGCACGTATCCTTTGTCGTTGAGCAAAGGTCTGGAGCCGTCTATCGTATGGCCGTATATAGCGCGGGCAAAGATGACGTCGAGCGATACGATAAGCTCGAGATTGAGGGCCAACTCAGCGGCAATGAGGCCGACTCTTGCGCTGAAATCGCGCAAAATTCGCTCTATCTCTTTTTGCTCGTCTATGGCCAACTGCTTGAGTTCGTTGTTCATCTCCACCACTTCCAACGGCTCTATATAAACGGTTTGGCCGCTAGCGGATTGGTCGTGTATCAATCCCCTTATTTGCCCGCGAAAATCGCTCTTGACGGGTATGACGTATCTATCGCCGCGCTTGGTTACCAATGCGTCCTGCAAATAGGGTTGATAGGCCTTGGTCGTTATAAAGGACTGTATTTTCTCTTTCAAACGTTCGTTGCCGCGCCTGATCGCCAACCGTATAGAGGCCAATTTTTGCGATGCGTTGTCGCTCATTTCGCTGTCGGACAAAATGGCCGCGTCTATCTCTGCCTGCAACGGGTCGGCGGTAAAAATTTTGGCAGCATAGGATTTGAGCAAAGGGGCAAATGCGCCGGCTCGCACGATGCTTTCGCGGCAAGCGCTGCCCACGCGCAACACTTGCGATATTTTCAATAAGTCGCCCATACCCAAAGCAAATCCCTTTTGGGCAAGCTCGAGTTGCTCGGCGACGTTCTCCACGCCAAATGCGGGGTGAATTCCATGTTCGTACAATAGAACGTCGGCTTGCTCAGTTTCGTCAAGCATTCTGTTGCACGTTTCCAAATTGCTCTCGGGTACAAATTGCAACAAAATAGATTTGCCGCTTTCGCTAGCGGCAAAAGCGGCTACTCTTTGCATTATTTTGTCATACCCCAGCGAGGGCAATACTTTTTGATTCATACTATCGCAACACGGCGCCCAATTCTTTGAACATACCTTTGAGTATATTGTCTTGCGCTTCTACCACTTCGCTCTCCACCAAGGTGCGCTCTTTGTCGCGGAAAGAAAGCGAAACGGCCACGCTCTTGGTGCCCAAAGGCAACGCTTTGCCCTCGTACACGTCGAATATCTCGGCATTTTCCAATTTGTCGCCGGCATATTGGCGCACCACAGCCAAAATGTCTTTGGCCAAAACGTCCTTGCGCAACACAAACGCCAGATCGCGCTTGATGGCGGGATATTTGGGAGCGGCCTCATAGGGCAAAAACGGCGTGGCGACGGCAATCAGCGGCGCCAAACGCAACTCGGCAACGTACACGCGCTGCTCCAACTTGTAGGTAGCACCCACCAAGGGATGCACTTCGCCCATATAACCGATCTCTTGTCCGTCCATCATAACGGATGCGCTACGACCGGGATGCAAGAACGGATACGTTTTGGGCAACACCTCTATGGCAACGTTGAGTTTGTCCGCCACGGCACGCACGATATTTTTGATACTGTAGAAGTCGCATTTTTCGCCGGTGCAAGCCAACATCAAAGCGTTTTCTTCTAGGGAAGGCGCGTCTTGCGCGGGCAGATAGGTACGCCCCACCTCATAAAGGCGCAACTCGTTGTTGCCTTTGGACATATTGTGCGCGACGGTTTTGAGCATAGAATGCAACAATGTCGTGCGCATCACAGACAACTCCTCACCCAAAGGATTGATGAGTTTGATGCCGTTGCGGCGATAGTCGTTTTCGTCCAAACGCAACATATCGGGGGCTTTGGGGCTGATGAAACTATAGGACAAGATCTCGTGATAGGCGGCTGTACCGCTTAGCAACGTCTTGATTTTGGATATCCACCTAAACTCCTGCGACACACCGCCGTGCGTTTGCTTTTTGCCGTCCAATGGTGTAGATACGATATTGTCGTAGCCATATAGACGTATCACTTCCTCGGCTACGTCGTTGGCATTTTGAATATCCTCTCTATAACCGGGCACCGTTATCTTCAACACACCGTCTTTCACCTCGGTAGCAAGTTGCAAGCGGTTGAGAATAGACGCCATCTCTTGCGCCGCCACTTCGATGCCCAATACACGGTCGATCTTGTCCACGGACACCTCGAGCGTGCGCTCTTGCGCATCGCCCTCGAAGACGTCCCACACTCCGCCAACCGGCACGCCCGCGCCCTCGGCCACCAACATTTGCACGGCACGCGAAAGCGCCAACTCTTGACTAACGAAGTCTATGCCTTTTTCAAACCGCGCGGACGAATCCGAGCGAATGCCCAAGGCTTTGCTGCTACGACGAATGTTATCGCGCTTGAAGCGAGCGGACTCCAACAAAATGGTGTGCGTTGCCTCTTCGATACCCGAATTGAGACCGCCCATAATACCGGCCAACGCCATGGGCGCAGTGGAATTGCAAATGACCAAATTATCTTTGCAAAGGGCGCTATCCTTACCGTCCAAGGTAACGATATGCTCCCCTTCGGCGGCGCGGCGCACCACGATCTCTTTGTCCGCCAAACGATCGTAGTCGAAAGCGTGCATAGGTTGGCCGACCTCGGTCAGCACGTAGTTGGTAACGTCCACCACGTTGTTGATGGGACGAATGCCCACCTTGCGCAATCTGCGGCGCACCAATACGGGTGAAGGCTTGACCACCACGTTCTTTACGCCCTTGATCATATAGCGCGGGCACAACTCGCGGTCTTCTACACGCCCATTGACCATATCGCGCACGTCGCCATCTTCTGC
>CAMPCZ010000085.1 GCA_946648015.1 uncultured Clostridia bacterium | reverse complement strand
TCTTGCCACCGTGGTATTGTCGCGTTTGCGACTGCGCAATGCACTGACGGGATTGGGCTCGTCCTCAAAGCGATAGTCCTCGCCCAAGGCCTTGATGGTCATAGTCGTAACGGCGTGCGAGGGGTTTTCGGTGGCGTTGACCTTGGATTGGTACAACTCGAAGTTGCTGTTGGGTTGCAGATCCTGCACGGCGACGTAATTCTCCTGCTGTCCGGTGAGCCACACCGTATTGGCCAAGACGTTACGAATATACTCTTTGTTGCCGCCGAAACGCAACAATTCGGGGAAATCGGCCGTAGGAATGACTGCGGCAAGATCCTTCTTCTCGTAGCGTTTGAGCAACTCGCACGCCAATTTGAGATGCGCCACTTCCATTTCGTAATGCTCGGCATAGATTTGACGAATGCGCGCGTCGGTCTCATCCTCGGCCATAGAGGCATAGAGGTAGCACTCGGTATACTCGTGCGCCACCCAACACATCAGCCAACTCATATTGGGGTCTTTGAGGCTTTCGTATTGCGAAACGTGCTCTTCCTCGATCATAGCGATCTCGGCATACATCTTGCGGCCGTAGTCGTTGGGATAAAAACCGCCCACGTTCATATAAAAGTTCATGGTCTGCTGTTCGGCGGCGGTGATGATATTGCCCACCAAAATGGAGAACGTTTCGGCCTTTTTGGCGTCCATCGAATAGCGCACGTTGTCGGCGCCGTAGCGGTGCTCGGCAATGGTGGGACGGCCCGGTGTGATCTCGGTGTATCCGCCCACCAGTCGCTCGGCGTCTATGCCATAGTCCATTTTGAGCAAGTTGGCAAAGCGGTACAGGTGATCGAAGTCTTCCAGCAAAGCAAAGTTGAGGGCGTTGATATTGTTTTGGTCGGTCTCGCGCTGCGCCAAAATGGCCGTAAGATCCACCGCCAACTGCTCGTAGCCTATTGTGGTCTCGAGAATGGTTTCGTCGGTGGGTTTCAGCGCGGCCAAACGTTTCTGCTGTTGCTGCTCCTGCTGGCGCACGATGGCAATGGCGCGGCGAATGTCGTTATCGGCGGTATGCCGTGCGAATTGGTGCAAAAACCAGTTGGACTCGAATTCGGTGCCGTTCATCAAAATTTGACGTACCTTGGTGTAGGGCGACGCCTTGTTTTTGTCGTAGGGCTTGGGCGACAAACGCTTCCAGTCCATAAAGTATTCGTTGATGGATTTGCTTTTGGTTTCCAATGGATTCATATCTCACACTCCTTTGCAAATAGTGTGGGCCTTCGCCGTGCGCGCTAAACGTCGCATAACAAAAATCCCCGCGCGAAGCAGGGATTACCGTATAGGAGCATATCAAACGATACGCCAAAAAACTATAGATTGATCCAAAGGGCGGGCACCACGCCGAAATGATGCAGCCCTACGTAGTAGTTGTCGACAAATCCGTCGAAGTTGACGACGGCAGCCATATAATCGCAGTCGTAGTAGGGCGAGCGCAACCACCAATGCCCGCACCCATAGTAACTATCGGAAGTGTCTATCAGCAATCCACTGGCGCGACTATAATCGCTGGCGGTTCTGCGGCGAGCGCTGTCGTTGGTAAAATACGGCCAAAACCCGTAGGACTCATTGAAAACGTCGGCGTAACTCAACAAAAACACCTTGTCCGTGGTATTAGCGCACGCATAGTCGTTAGTCGATTCGGCGTATAGTTCCCACTTCCACGTTTTGTCTTTCGGATCTTTCTTGTATTCATATAGTTGATGGCCGCAGTTTTCGAGCTTAAAACGATCATATTCGGTGTTGTCGATGGTGACCTTTTCCGACATATCCACCGAGTACCTTCTATCCCGCTCCGTCGTATATTTGGTGTTGTCCACCGTAGTGTTGCGAATAATGCCTTGCTCGGCAGAGGTGAACGCTTTGCCGTAAAACGCGGAGTCATTCAGAAAATAGTTACGAATCGAGCTATTCTCGTAGTTATTGGTGTATATTTCATACGGGTAAGCGTCCAATATACTATCGCATACCAGTAGCGCCGTGCTACCGGTGGAATACAATATGCGCCACTTGATCTGCTCCACCTTAAAATAGTAGGTCGTACCCGTCGTTATTTGGGCATTATTTGAAAATTTGTAATTAGAACCATACGGCGTGGCCGATACTTTGGCGTAATACGCGCTGTCCGAGCCGAGATAATACCCGCGCGAATCCGTCGTGCTCTTGATGGTTACGGTAGAGGCTTTGACGGTTTGGGGATAGGAGCCGAAATAGATATAGTCGCCGCTACGCGTATACACCGACGAAGCGGCAGTGGCGGTTGGCTCACCTGCGCCTACGCCCCACAAGAGCGAAAGGGACGTCACGACGACCGCTATCATCAAAACAGATATCCATTTTATTCTTTTCATAACACGCCTCATCATGCGGCACGTGGAAGTGCCACTTCTTTAGTATATGATGTGTTACTTCATTTGTCAAGTGGTGTAATACTACATTTTCAAGAAGTGTTGATTCATACTAAAATTTAGGCAACACTTCAAGTCGGAGGTTGTTATGCAAAAAGAGATCAACGTGATTTTGGGAGAGAGAGTCAAGCAGCAGCGGTGGCGCAACAATATGACGAGGGAGACCTTGGCCGAGCGCATCAACGTCAGCCCGCGGTTTTTGGCCGACGTGGAGGCCGGAAAAATAGGCGTATCTATACAAACGCTCAAAACCATGAGCGTTGCACTCAAGACGTCGGCCGACTATTTGCTCGGATTGGACAACGAGCCGAAGGACGACCGCAAACAGTTGCTGCAATTGCTTGAGCGCACCTCGCACAAATACGACGATTTGCTCGGCGCTATACTGCAAGAACTGAACCAAATAGAAGAATAAAAAATGCCGCGTCGTGCGGCATTTTTACCGATATTCGTATGTAGCAAGGGGGGTCAGTCCTCCTCATCGGGCGGCGTATCCGCGGCGCAAGCGCTGTCGTCCTCGGGGGCGACGGGACAAGACGCGTCGGGCGTCTCCGCATCGGACTGCGGCTTGGCGGCAGGTGCGATCTCGGTGCCGCGCCGCAACCGCCGAATGATGGCCACGGGGTCCAGGTGCAGTTGACTGATAAGCCCCGCGACGAAGACAAGCACAAAACCGACGATGAGGTACACGGTGAGGCTTTCCATGCCCAATGCCACGCTGGTGATGGCGGCAAACACCGACTCGAAGCTCAAAATGATGCCGGCCTGACTGGATGTGGTAAAGCGTTGCCCCAACATTTGGAACAGTTGCGCCAACATAGAGCACCCCAACATAAGGTACAGCAAGCGCCACCAAAGGTCGTGCGGTATGGCAAAGGCCTGGGCGCCCAACGTGGGCAATTCGTAACAAGCGGTGGCCACTGCAAACAAAAAGCCGCCTATCGTCAACTCGAAAAACAACAACAGGTAGGGATTGTTACCTTCGGCGATATAGCGTTCGATAAACACCAACTGAAAGGCGAAAAACAGGGCCGCCACCAAGGTGAGCCCGTCGCCCAACAGATACAATCCGCCGTCGTCGCCTTGACCGATAAGGCTGATAAAGGCCAGGCCAAGCATACACACCACGCCGCTGATAACGTCGTAGGAACGGGGGCGGTGCTTGTACATGATCCAGCACAAAAAGGGCGTCATAATGCAATAGGCCACCGTGATAAAAGCGTTGCGCGCGGGCGTTGTGTAGCGCAGCCCCAAAGTTTGGGTGGTATAGGCGCAAAACAGCACCACGCCCAACACGGCGCCGTGCAAAACGGTACGGCGGTCTATATGCTTGAATTGTTTGATGAAAACCAGCCCCATAATGAGGCCCGAGGGCAAAAAACGTATGGCCAGGACGTAAAAAGGAGGCAACGCGTCTATGGTCGTTTTGAGGACGGAAAACGCTGTGCCCCACAATATGGTTGTGATGAGCAACACGGTGATGCCCACCAAATTTTTCACGCGAACGGTTTTATCTTTTGCCATATCTTACATTATGACGATCGACCGCGTATTTGTCTATCGTTTTGGTATCAAAAAATTATATTTTTTGTTGTCGCGCACGCCTTGGAGACCCTATGCTCGGTCTGCCGGCGCGGGGTCTTGGCATAGCGTATTGACCACGATCTTGCTCCACTCCTCAAAGCCCGCCATATAGAGGGGGAGGTCGGCTATAGCCACCCATTCGCCCACCATCTTTTCTTTTTCGCGCACTTCGCAGTCGCCCTCGGCTACCTGCACCAGATAGCATATGCCGGTGTGCACGCGCCCCACCTCCGTGCTGTCGTCGTTGATCACGCCCAAATAACGCATGGTGTAGTCGCCCCGAATGGACACCTCTTCCTCCAACTCGCGCCTAAGTCCTCGAAGCACCATGTCCGCGCCCTCGTCCACCGAGGCGACGTGGCCGCCGATGCCCACCGACAAGCGGTCGTGCAAGCGCGTTTCGGTCTGTTTTTTCGTGCGACGCGTCATAAAAATGCGGTCGCCCGACACGATGGCGCAATAGGATATGATTTGTTTGTACGACGGGTCGTTTTCGGCGTCGGCGCGCGCTACAAAGGTGCAATGCGACTGCACCACTTGCAAAAAGGTCTGCTCGTCCGTGCGAATGAGCCGCTCGCTATTCGTGCCGAACCGACTCAGAACGATATCCTTATCCACCACCATCACTTGCTCCATATCCACCTCGCGCGTTTTTACATATTGTATCGCGCGCAGGCGACAAAGTCAAGGCCTAGCACTTGATCCGCACCGCTTTGGCGGCAATGCGCAACAGATATCCGCCGTCCTCCTTGGCGTCCAGCACCACCCGCAGGCTGTCGGGCTCCAGGTCAAAGTAGTCCTGCAACAAATGCGTTGCGTCGCTTTTGAGCATGGCCAAGGTATCGCCCGAAGCGGATAGCCTATCTTTGGTCAACACGTTTTTGAGGCGCTCTTCCTCGCGCCGGATCAAGCGGTCTTTCATATCTTTTTGAGCAACCTCCTCAGCCGCCCCACCGCACCGCGATAGGCGGCGGTCACGTCGTATACGCCTTTATCCAATCCCAACAGATAGCGCGCCAACATCACCACCGCCGTATGGTGCTCGCTTTCTTTGGGCGTTGTGCCGCACATAAACAGAACGCTGTCGTCCTCGGGTATGCAACCCACAACGCGCGCGTGCAATATGCGTCCCACGTCGTGCGGCGACAACATGGAGCCGTCCAGCACCATATCGCCGCGCAACCGATTGATCACCAGCCCCGTGCGCTCTATGTGGTAGCCGTCGAGCAACCCCAGCACCTTGTCGGCGTCGCGCAAGGCGGAGGTATGCGGCGTGGTGACCACCAACGCTTCGCCTGCGGCTCTTGCGGCGCGGCAAAAGCCCTCGTCTATGCCGGCAGGGCAATCTATCAGCACAAAATCGAACGTTTCGGCCAAGGTCTGCGCCACCTCGGCAAAGGCGCGGCTGTCCACGCTGCCCAAGGGGTGCACCGAGGGCAACAAACTCAGGTTTTCGTTGGGCGGATAGCGCAAGAGGGCTTGGCGCAAACGGCAGTTGCCGCACACCACGTCGTAGAGATCGTATATCACGGCGCTCTCCAACCCCAACGCGAGGTCGAGATTGTTGAGGGATACGTCGGCGTCCACCGCCACCACGCGCTTGCCCGCGTTGGCCAACGTGGTGGCCAACGCCGCGCATACCGTGGTCTTGCCTACGCCCCCCTTTCCCGATGTGATAACGATGATCCTGCCCATAGGCCTATCATAGCGCGCATAGGGGGGTGCGCCGCCACGAAGTTTGGCCTTTGTTGCCGAAACGTGTACGAAAAAACGCCGCTAAGCATACCCCGTTTGCACGCCGCATAGGGTATGTAGGAGGTGCCTATGCTACCCTACGATCTACCCGTGCAAAACGTATCGTGCCGCCCCAGCGGCAACGTATGCCAAAAGAAAAACAAAAAAGGCAAGGCGTTGCGCTTTGCCGTGTGGCAAACGACGACCCTTGCCATTGCCCTATCCATCTTGACCTTTCTGCGCTATATAGGCTGGTTGGCTCCTCTCGTAGAGTCCGCCCGCCGCGCATTGGGATTATAATCATTCCTCTTTCCAACAATAGTCTTTGGCAAAACGCGCCCAACACGCCTTGCACACCCATTTTTTGCCGTTTTGGGACAAATAGCCCGCGGTCTCGTGATCCCCGGGCGTGGTGGCGGCGGCAATGCGTGCCCCACACAGGTGGCAACGCGCGCTGCTCTCGCCCTCGTAGGGCGTGTACCGATATAGGATAGGATTTTTGGCGGGTGAGGAGATAGGCTCGCCAGGCGTTGCCGCGCTTGCCGCAACTTGTCGCTCGCTTTGCTCCGGTTGCGCCTCTGCGGGCAAGTCGGAGGCGGCTAAAGCACGATCGGGTGCCGGCTCCACGTAGTCGGCGGGTTTTTGCCATTGGGGCGCGCCCACTTCGGCGCGGTAGGTCGTACCGCGATCGCCCTCCAAGGGCAACTGCTCCACCTCGGTAGCCGCAGCCAGCACCGCCTCGGCCAGCGTGCGCCGTTGGGCGTCGGTGTATAGGCTCAGATCCATATGCAGCACCTCGCCGCCCGCCCGCCGAAATGCCAAGCCATAGGCAGAACGCAGCCGATTGTGATTGTCCACCACCGTGCGGCGATAGTGCCAGACTGCCTCTATCTCCGATAGGTCCATCTCAAAAACGTAACGCCGAAAGGCGCTTGTGGTAACGTAGGTCAACTTCGACCCCCGCACGTTCACCTTGGATACGACCAATCCGTAGGTGGCGATAAGGGCGGGCACAGCCAAAATGACGGGCACCGCAAAAAACACCAACGTGGACAACAGCGAGGCGTCCTCCTTGGGCAAAATAAACACCACGACGCATACGGCCGCCGCGACGAGCAGCCACGTGATGACGGCCACCGCTATGCCGCCTTTTGGTTTGAGATTACATTCACGCATACTTTCACCTCTATTCGATTGTAACACACCGACCCCAAGAAAGCAAGCCGCACATATCCAAAATGTGGGCAATATCGCTTGACAGGCAGATAGGGGCTTCGTATAATGATTGTTAGGTTTCTAACAAAACGAGAGGAGAACGTATGAACAGCCGTAAATTAGGGGTGGAAATACATATAACCGATATCCTTTTGCGCCGCGCGGGCGACGCGTGCGAGGAGGTCTACAACGAAAAGCAGTTGACGGGTACGCACGGCTATATTTTGGGCTATTTGGCCAATCACGACCGGCCCGTCTACCAAAAGGACATCGAAGCGGCTTTTGGCATACGGCGCTCGTCGGTATCCAACGTATTGGGGCTGATGGAGCGCAACGGCCTTATAGAGCGGCAGGCGG
>CAMPCZ010000084.1 GCA_946648015.1 uncultured Clostridia bacterium | reverse complement strand
GAAATCAATCCAAATCCTTGAATGTCCACCGCTTGAAAGTGCAATTACCATAAAAATTTATTTCAAAAATCCCTATTGGTACAGCACTAACCTTCGCCGCTATTTTGCAACCTACTCCGCCGATCAAAACCGGAAGATGTCGGCGTCGACGGCTTTTTTGCGCGCCTTGGCCACTTTGGTATAGGTAAATTGCGCACTGTTGAACGAGGCCAGATTGCGCGGCAAAAGCGACAGCAACGCGTGCTTGTCGGCAAAATGCGCAAAGGTGCCGAGCCCACCTGCGACGTATGAGCGAATGTACTCGGCAAAGATGACGGGCGAGCGCAAACGCTTGATGATGGCCTGCCCTACCTCTATATATTCGAGATCGCTGGTCGGCACCAAGGGCACGCTGACGATTTGGTGCACGCGAGCGTCGAAGCGACTATTGAGCGAGGGAACGTAGTAGTTGCCGCATTCGTCGCTAAACTCCCGCTTGGTTTGGTGATTTTGCGAGCCCAAAAACACCTGCATATTGCAGTTGTCGCGTATGATACAGGCGTGCAATTCACCATACACGGCGTCTATTTGTCGGTAGGATTGAACAACCAAATGGAACCATATTTCGCGGCTGCGCGCGGTGGCAATTTTGTTTTCGAAGTCGGGAATGGCGGGCACGTTGCCAAACTCGTCCAACATAAAGTGAACGGCGCGACGATTGCGCCCCTCCTCGTACGAACGCAGCATAGTGCGATATACCCAATCGATAAATAGCCCTGCCACCTTGAAATCGCTCTTTTCGTAATCACGCGTGACGACAAACACAGCAAAAGGACTGCCGTCCTCTGCCTCGAGGTCTACGGTATTGCCGGTGGTGAGCGTCATGATATGGCCGCTGAACCAATCGTGCAAACTATTTTCAAACACGGCGCAATAGGACTTTTTGGTGCCCTCGGCGCTATCGAACATAGCCGTAAGGTGCGAGATAACGCGATGGGATTTGCCCTTGAGGAGGGGGTGCGTTTGCAAGGTGTACCGCTCGCTCGAAACGATGTCGTCGCGCAGCACACGGTAGTAGTCGTTGACCGTTTTGATGCTCATCATATCGCGCGTAAAGGCGGGGTCGGCGGCGTCCTCGAGCATAGCGTACAATATGCCCTTGAGCGCGTCCTGCGCACCGAATATCCACATAAGGTCGGTGGTGTCTTTGGCGGGTATAAGCATATTGGCCAGCTGGGACAATACGCTATCTATCTCCACCGATATGACGTCGCTATCGAGTGCGGCGGCAGCCGACGCCTCGGCATAGTCGGCATACGCCTGCCCCTCGTACAAGAAGCAGTGGCTGCCCCGAATACCCTCAAGACTGTCGGCAATGGACGCCGGCAAGTCGGCAACGGCAACGTGGGAAATATACTTTTTGGTATGCGTCGCCTTGTAGTTGAGGTCGTACAATTCGCCTAACGGATTCCATCTATCCGAGCGAGACAAGTTTTTGAAATTGAGAACGAATAGACGATAGCCCTGCTCTTTGAGAAAGAATGCGTTGCGATCGTACAATTCGCCCTTGGGGTCGGTAAAAAACAAATGCGGCTTGTTGCGTTGCATGGCCACGGCTCGCAGTTGCGGCTCGACGCAACCCGTGGTTTTGCCGCTACCCGTCGTACCCACGTACAACTCGTGGTAGCAAGGCATATAGTAGTAGCGCAAGCGACACTTTTTCTGTGTCTCCTCGTCCAACGCGGACAAGCTGCGCATATTGTAGGCTGTACCGTCCAACACGTAGTCGCTGGACATGGGATAGCCCACGGCGTCTATGGCGGGCAGCTCGTCGTAGAAATAGGTGCGCACGTTATCTTCGGCAGTCAGCGCATCGTAGCGCACCTTGCGCCCTCGCTCGAGGTATTGGTCGATATAGGCCTGCGTAATGGGATCGTTGATGCGATTGTTCATGGATTGCCTCCGCTAAAGCCGATGTGGCTATTGGCATAGCGCACGGGGTTGGATTCGTTTTTCCACTGTTTTTTGTCGTATTCGTTGACGTACTGCATCTTTTGATTGTAGTCCAAAGCGTCGTTCATCATTACCTCTACGAAAGAATAGTCGATGTCCGCGCGGTTGTATTCGCTACAAATGTCGCGAAAAATGCTGGACAACAAAGCGTATTTGGCAATGGCTTCGCGGTCGTAGTGCGCAAAAGCCTCGCTTGGCACTACGGTGATGCCGTCGGTGAGATAGCGGCCGAGCAAGAAGGCCAAGTCGGCATAATAGCGCGTTTTGGCGGTTTCGCCACGCTCGCGGTATAGGTGTGCCAGCATATAGCACGAGGGCACATCGCACCAATAGAGGCATTGCTCGAACTTGTAGATAGCCGCGTCCACATCGGCCGCGCAGCCTATGCCCAGCGCAAGCATAATGCCCACCTGTCTAGCCGCCGCGACCCAGCCCGAAGAAGCGGCGGCGCGCATCTGCGCAAAGCGCACCTCGGGTTGGTAGCGATGCACGTGCGTGTAGTCAAACCAAGCGGGATTGACGAATATGCTATGTCCACTGTATTTGGCACTGATCTCGGCAAGCACGTCGCCCTTGACGTCGAGAATGACGTCCTCCTCGCGATAATCGCGCGAAATAACGCGACGACTATAGATCGCCTCTCGGTCGTCCAACAAATTGACTTGGGCCAACGTGCCCAGTATCTCGGACTCCCATTGCTCGGCATCCGCGGCACTGCGACCATATGCGCGGCAATAGAAATCTATGATGGCCTTGGCGTCGCGTCGAAAATCTGCCGAGTCGTCGTTGGACAACAGCGTGCAAGCCAACACAAGGCCGTAGTATGTGCTGAAATGATGGTATCCTGTGTGCATAATCTCCCCCCAAGATAGACGAGGTTTGTCCAAAGTGCCTATAAACTGCGTATGTAGGCCTCTATTTGGTGAAAATCGTCCGTTTCGTAATCGGGCGCGACCCCACCCGTAAGCGGCGCATGGTTGCGGTTGTACCACACTGTGTGTATGCCGGCGACGTGGCCGCCCGCTATGTCGCTGGATAGGCTATCGCCTACAATGACCGTAGTGGTGGGCAAGTATCCCTCGATAGAGGCGGCGACAACGTCGAAATATTCCTTTTGGGGCTTGTGATAGCCCATCTCTTCGGAAATAAACACGCCGTCTATCATGCGATCCAGTCCGCTGTCGGCAAGGCGTTGGCGTTGCACCACGGTGCGCCCGTTGGACACGGCGTACACGCCGAAGTCGCGCCCTACGCGTTGCAAAAAGCCTTTGGCACCGCGAATAAACGCGTGCTGCCGGCGCAAATTCTCCTCGTACAACATGGCAAAATTGAGAGGCATTGGCTTGCCGATACGACGAAATAGCTCGACAAAGCGCTCGATGACTACCCGATTGACCGTAACTTCGCCCCGATCGTAGCGACGCCACCAAGATTGGTTGACGTCGTGATAGATAGAGGCGTACAACGCGTCGTAGGGTATGCGTGCCTGCAAAAAGGCCTGCTGTAAGGCCATACGCTCACCCAACGTGAAGTCGAGCAAAGTATCGTCGATATCCACCAAAACAGTGCGTATCATTTTGTGCCCAACCTCGACATCAACGTTTCCAAATTGTCCATAGGGCCGCCCAAGACCACCGTGTAGTCGTCGCGGCACACGGTATCGCCCGAAGGGGTAACGTTGCCGTCCTGATGCAACAAAAAGATGACGGTCACACCGTACTTTTCGCGTATGCGCAGTTCCGCCAAAGACTTGCCGCACCAAGAGGCGGGCATATCTATCTCGACGATGGCCAACTCCTCCGTAAGCTCTATCATATCGCTCATTTGGGGATACGCCACCATAGTGGCCGTCTTGACCGCGATATCGGCCTCGGGCACAATGACGCGGTCTACGCCTATTTTGGTGAGAATGGCGGCGTGATTGGCATTGATGGCCTTAGCCGTAATGTTTTTGGCACCCAACTCTTTGCACAACAACGTGCACATGATGGAAGCCTGAATATTGCTGCCTATGCCTATGATGACGTTGTCGAATGAAGGCAAACCGATCTGCTCCAGCACTTTTTCGTCGGTGGCATCGGCATTGACGCAATGGGTGGCATAGTCGCTGACCTCGGCAATGCGATTGGGGTCCGAATCGATAGCCAACACTTCGCACCCTTTGTTGGCCAACGTCTTGACCATTTCGGTGCCGAATATGCCCAACCCAATGACGGCGAATTGCAAATTCTTCATCTTTTTTCTGCTCATATGCTTTTCCTCTTTGCTATGCAACGCTCAATGGCTTTTTGTATTTCTACCAAAGGTATGATGGCCAACGCAAAGGCCAAACTGACGCCCCACTCGGCGGCCGACAACCAAGCGGTGCCGAATACACTGCGGAAAGGCGGCACCAATATGACCGCCGCCACCAGCACTGCGCCCACCAACAACCCCAAATTGAGCGTCTTGTTGGCAAAGGGGTTGGAATGAAACAAACTGCCCGTAGTGCGGCGCAAGTTGTAGGAATGGAACAACTGTATAAAGCAAATGGTGACAAACACCATGGTCATGCTGACCGAATGGTCGGCAATACCCCGAGGCCAGACAAAAGTGCCGATGCAATAGACAGCCAAGCAAATGGCCGCCTGCATAACGGCCTGAATGAAAATGTCGCGCCCCGTTTTGCCCGCAAACAGGCTGTTGCCTCCCTTGCGTGGCGGGCGCTCCATAATGCCCTCCTCCGCCTCTTCTTTGCCCAAAGCCAAAGCGGGCAGCGAGTCGGTGACCAAATTGACCCACAAGATCATGACAGGGGTGAGGAATGTCAAATTTTCGCCCACGATCGAATTGATAACAAGCGTGGATACCAGCAGGCACAACACCTCGGCCATATTGGCGGACAGCAAAAATTGCACCGCTTTTTTGATGTTGTCGTAAATTTTGCGACCCTCTTCTACGGCCCCCACGATGGTAACGAAATTGTCGTCGGCCAACACCATATCGGCGGCGCCTTTGCTGACGTCGGTGCCCGTAATACCCATACCGATGCCGATGTCGGCGGCTTTGATGGAAGGAGCGTCGTTGACGCCGTCGCCCGTCATCGCTACCACATTGCCCAAGGACTGAAACGCTTTGACGATGCGCACCTTGTTTTCGGGACTGACGCGCGCAAACACCGAATAGTGCGCGATGTTGGCGGCAAACGTGGCGTCGTCCATGGCGTCTATCTGCACGCCCGTAACGGCCTCGTCTCCTTGCCCCATAAGCCCTATGCGGCGCGCAATGGCTACGGCAGTGTCTACATGGTCACCCGTGATCATTACGGGGCGCAAACCGGCCGAAAGGCAGCGCTTGACCGCCTCTTTGACCTCTTCGCGCGGCGGATCCATCATGGCGACCAAACCCAACAACACCAAGTTATCTTCGTTGCGCTCGCTCAAATCGCCTACGCGATAGGCCAACCCCAAGGTGCGCAAAGCGCGCGCATTCAAATCGGCGTTGGCCGCCAAGTATGCGCTGACGTCTGCATCGGAAAGAGGACGCACCTCGCCCCTGTACAACACGCCCACGCAGCGCTTGATGACGTTGTCGGGCGCGCCTTTTACGTAGCACACGGGGCCGTCGGGCGTTTGGTGCGCCGTGGTCATCAACTTGCGCACGCTGTCAAAAGGTATCTCGTCCACACGCGGAAATGCCGCGCGCTCGTCGTGATATTGCAAGCCGTATTGCGTGGCATAGGCCACCAGTGCCGTTTCGGTAGGATCGCCGAGCAAGGCGCCGTCCTCGGCAAGGGCGGTGTCGTTGCATAGGCTCATACAGCGCACCAACAACCTTTCGTCTTCGCCCGCAGGCAAACTATCGACCAAGCCGTGCTCGGGCGTATAAAATGCCTCTACCGTCATTTTGTTGAGGGTGAGCGTGCCCGTTTTGTCGGTGCAAATCACCTGACAGCAACCCAATGTTTCGACGGCGGGCAAATTGCGAATGATGGCGTTGCGCTTGCTCATCTTTTGCAATCCAATGGCCAGCACGATGGTAACCACGGCGGGCAAGCCCTCGGGTATGGCGGCCACGGCGATGGCAACAGACGTCATAAACGCCGCGAAATAATCGTTGAGCGCGGGTTTTGCACCCAGTATAAAGGGGCGAGCGACCGACACGGCAAAGATCAGGGCGGCCACCGCAAGCACGATGACGGACAAAATTTTGGCCGTTTTGGCCAGTTGGCGTTGCAACGGCGTTTGCTGCGGCGCCTCTTGCAGCATACCCGCTATATGTCCGACCTCGGTATTCATTCCCGTAGCGCATACCACGCCTTTGCCGCGGCCGTATTGCACCACGCCCGTAGAAAAAGCCATATTGTGTTTGTCCCCCAAAGGCGCGTTGGGTTGCGAAACGTAGGCGGCGTCTTTGTCCACGGCCACCGACTCGCCCGTAAGGGCTGACTCCTCTATTTTGAGCGAAGCACTGTCTACCAAACGCATATCGGCGGGTACAATGTCACCCGCTTCCAACACCACCAGGTCGCCCAAAACCACCTCTTCCTGACGTATTTTTTGCACCTCTCCGTCGCGCACTACTTTGCAATAGGGCTTGTTGAGATTTTTCAATGCGTCCAGAGCGCTCTCGGCCTTTGCCTCTTGCAAAGCGCCGATAAAGGCGTTGGCTACGACGATAAAGAGTATGATACCCGCCTCGAATAGATCGGTAAACTCCTTTTGAACGATGGCCATAGTGGCCGAAATGGCGGCGGCCACCAGCAAAACGATGATCATCACGTCACCGAATTGTCTAAAAAAACGACCGGCAAACGTAGTATGTTTGCCCCCCTCCAGCTGGTTGTAGCCGTCGCGTTGCAGTCTCTTTTGCGCTTCCTCGGCGTTGAGTCCGTCGGGCGAAGATTCCAGCGCGCGAAAAACGTCTTCTTTGGGTAAAAGATCGAATTGCATAGTTTCTCCTATATGAAAAATGCCACCGATGGTGGCAAAAAAACGTTAGCCCAAACCGAGCGTTTCGTCGTCCGAACGCTTGGCCAATTTGGTGATGGATCGGATATCCATCAACACCTGCCGCTCGCCCTTTATCTCGTGAAAAGCGACCTGTCCCGACACTCGCAACCAATCGCCGTTGTTGACCTTGACCGAGGTGGCATTGTGGCACAGCACAAAGTAGAACGCCACGTCGTTGGCACAGCACGTCATAACGCGACGGCCACCGATAAAGAAACCGTCGGGTATGGTGTGGTCGAGCACGGCGTGTACCGTTATCTCCACCGTTTTGCCGTCGTAGCGCTCGGGATTTTCGATGGAATCTACAAAAAAGATGCCAAAGTCCCCGTCGGCCACGTTGACGTAGTCGGTGTCCACCTTGTAGGGTAAATCGTCGGCCAAAGAAACCGAGTTGCCCGCGCTGTCAAAGAGCAAATAGCCCATTTTGGGGTT
>CAMPCZ010000083.1 GCA_946648015.1 uncultured Clostridia bacterium | reverse complement strand
TAAAGGTATGCTGTCGAGATTGAATTTAGAGTAAAGGTATGCTGTCGAGATAGACGATATCGTCGCGTTTGGCCGCGTCGCCCTCGGCCAGCACGAAGGCCTTTTTGTAGACGGTGCCGCCGGCAAGCGCCACCATTTTTTCCAGTCCCAAAAGGCTACCGCCCGTAGACACTACGTCGTCTATAATGGCGACTTTTTTGCCCTTGAGCAAATCGGCGTCGTGCTTGCTGAGATAAAGCGTTTGCTCGTTGCCGGTGGTGATGGAGCGTACCTTGACCTCGAGGCCGTCCTGCATATAGAGTTTTTTACTCTTGCGGCATACGGCATAAAAATCCTGCCCCAATTCGCGTGCGACAACGTGCGAAAGTTGCAAGCCTTTGCTTTCGGCGGTGAACACCACGTCGCACCCCGCCACCAATTTGGCGAGTTCTTTGCCGCAATGTTCGGTAAGGCGGGTGTCGCCGTGCAGATTGAAAAAGGCGATCTTGACGCCCGTAGGCAAGGGCAAAATGGGCAGATCGGTGTCATATCCTTTGATACACAAATGCAAATATTCGCTCATACGCTTCTCCTCAATACGCTTTGGCAAAGTAGATGGTATACCCCTCGCCTTTGCTCAATTTTTTGCCGCAGCACACGCAGCGGTCACCCACGGGGGTCTGGTCGAAAGGCATACAGCGGCTGCTGGCCGAAGTACGCTCTTTGACGGCGTCCTCGCACGAACGCGCACCGCACCACATAGTGCGGGCGAAGTTGCCGCTATCCACCGCCGCCTTCAACTCGTCCATATCCGCCACGTCTACGATGTGGCTGTCGCGGAACGCGGTGGCTTTGAGCAACATATTGTGCTGAATGTCGTCCAAATAGGCCTTGACGGTGTCCTCCAACCCCTCGAGCGAGGCGGGGGTCTTGTCGTGCGTGTCGCGGCGCACCAGCACGCAAGTGTTGTTTTCGATGTCGCGGGGGCCTATCTCCATACGGCAAGGCACGCCCTTCATCTCCCATTCGTTAAATTTCCAACCCGGGCTCTGGTCGCGGTCGTCCACATAGACCCTTATGCCGGCAGCCTTCAGTCGGTCGGCTACCTCGGCAACCTTTTCCAACACGCCGCCTTTGTGCGCGGCGATGGGCACGATCACCACTTGGTAGGGCGCCACCATGGGCGGCAAGGCCAAACCGCGTTGGTCGCCGTGCGCCATTACCAATGCGCCGATAAGACGCGTGGATACACCCCAACTCGACTGGTAGGGATAGTGCAACGCATTGTCCTTGTCGAGGAATTTAATATCAAACGCTTTGGCAAAGTTTTGCCCCAAATTGTGCGAAGTGCCGCTCTGCAAGCTCTTGCCGTCCAACATCATAGCCTCTATGGTATAGGTGGCGTCGGCGCCGGCAAATTTTTCTTTGTCCGTCTTGCGCCCCGTCAGCATAGGTATGGCCAGCACGGTTTCGGCAAACTCGCGGTAGACCTCGAGCATCGTCAAGGTCTCCTCTTGCGCCTCCTCGGCGGTGCGATGCACGGTATGGCCCTCTTGCCACAAAAACTCGCTGGTGCGCAAGAAAGGACGCGTTGTCTTTTCCCACCGCACGACGTTGGCCCATTGGTTGATTTTGACGGGTAGGTCGCGCCAGGATTGGATCCACTTGCTATACATAGTGCCTATGATGGTCTCGCTGGTAGGCCGCACCACCAACTTCTCGGGCAATTCCTCATTGCCCACGTGGGTCACCAAGGCCACCTCGGGCGCAAACCCCTCGACGTGCTCGGCCTCGCGGGTGAGAAAGCTGTAGGGGATAAACATGGGGAAGTAGGCGTTTTGGTGCCCCGTTTGACGAAAACGCTTGTTGAGTTCGTCCTGAATGATCTCCCAAATGGCATAGCCGTAGGGACGAATGACCATAGTGCCCTTGACGGGGCCGTAGTCTACCATACCCGTTTTGGTAACGACGTCGGTGTACCATTGGGGAAAATCTTGTTGCATATCGGCAATTTCTTTGACGAATTGCGGATCGTTGTTGTTGGCCATAGCGCACTCCTTACTTATAAATTACGCACCTATTGTACCGCAAAAGTAATGAAATGTAAATTATTTGCTCGGATTTGTTTGTTTTGTTTTGCATTTTGCATATATAATACACTTATCAACATAAGGGGCGTTGCCCCAAAGGAGACGTTATGCAAGACTACAATCAACAAGTGCTCTCTACTTTGGCGGACCTTGTGCGTATGAATACGGTAGAGGACGTACCCCAAGCGGGCGCGCCCTGCGGCGTAGGCGTGCGCAAGGCGCTCGACTATACCCTGTCGCTATTGGCGAGCTGGGGTTTCAAAACGCGCGACCTCGACGGGTTGTGCGGCTGGGCCGAGATAGGCGAAGGCGACCTTTTCGGCGTATTGGCGCATTTGGACACCGTGCCTTTGGGCGAGGGCTGGCGCTACCCGCCTTTGTCCGCCACCATTGCCGACGGCAAAATGTACGGCCGCGGCACGCAGGACGACAAGGGCCCCTTCGTGGCCTCTATCTATGCGCTCAAATCGCTGTTGGACGAGGGCAAAACGCCCAAAATGCGCATTCGCTTTATCTTCGGGTGCAATGAGGAAACGGGCTGGCGCTGTATAGACCGCTACCTCGCCACCGAGGAGATACCCGCCATGGCCATAAGCCCCGACGGCGACTTTCCCGTCATCAACTGCGAAAAGGGCGTGGGTCACTTTGAGTTGACGTTTGCCTGCCCCCAATGCTTGCTGTCGCTGGAAGCGGGCGACCGCGTGAATATGGTGCCCGACAAAGCCGCCGCAACCGTTGCCCATATCAACGATGAAACGGCGGCGTTGGCGCAAAAAGCGGGGGTACGCATAGAGCAAACCGAGCGCGGATACCGCCTGTCCGCCACGGGCAAGGCGGCGCATGGCTCCACCCCGCAACTGGGCGAAAACGCCCTCATCAAAGTGCTTTGTGCGCTGTCTTCTTTGGACGACGACTTGGCCAACGTGTATCAAGGCCTCCAATATAGCACGGGCGCGGGGCTTGGCATAGACCTTGCCGACAGCCAAAGCGGCGCGTTGAGCATGAACGTAGGCTATGCGCACGCCGTAGACGGCCTTATCAAGGTAGGGCTGGATATACGCGCGCCCATCAGTTACACCAACGACCAAATAAAGGCGCGCATCGAAAAGGCATTGCCCATGGCCAGCGTTCGTCTGGCAAAAGCGCACCCTCCCCTCTACATTGCGCCCGACCATCCGCTGGTGGCGGGGCTATTGGAAGCCTACCGCGAGGTTACCCACGACAATACCCCTCCCCTTTGCATAGGCGGCGCGACCTATGCCAGAGCGTTGCCCGTGGCGGTGGCGTTCGGCCCCGTATTTCCGGGTGACGAGGAGATGTGCCACCAAGTGGACGAATACGTGCGGTTGGACAGATTGGCGCAAATGCACGACATATACCGCAAGGCTTTTGAGAAAATTTGCTTTTAGCAAAACCGCAAAGGAGACAGTATGATTGCGTTCTATATCGTTTTGGGATATCTGGCGGCGATGAGCGTCGTAACGGGCTGTTTGTACGCCGCCGACAAACGCAAGGCCGTCAAGGGCGCACGGCGAATACCCGAAAAAGTGTTGTTGCTGATGAGTTTTTTGGGCGGAGCCGTGGGCGGTTTTGTAACCATGCAGATCGTGCGACACAAAACCAAAGCCGAGCATTGGTATTTTACGGTGGTCAACCTATTGGGCATCTTGTGGCAAGCGGCCGCTGTGGTGTTGCTACTGATTTACAAGCCTTTTTAGCCGATACGGCGAGAAACCGAGCCTTGGCTCGGTTTTTTTATACGAAAAGGGAAACGACGGCGAGCGCCAGCGTGTATACGCCGAAAATAGGCATGGATCGGCCGAAAGCGCGCAACATCACCCGCAAGCCCAGCAAGCCAAAGACAAAGGACGCCGCCACCGCACTGAGCGTGAGGGGCACGTTGACCACGCCCCAATCGGCGCCGATACACTCCACCGCTGCACCGCCCACGATCACGGGAATGGACATCAAAAAGGATAGACGCACCGCCCTATCGGGGGCAATGCCCGCAAGCCGCATGGCACTGACGGTCGCGCCCGACCGCGATAGACCCGGCAAAGTGGCCAACCCGTGCATCAGCCCTACGCCAAGGGCGTTGGCGCACGACAAGGGACGGTTGCCGACCCGAATGGAAGCACCCCAAAACAACAAGCACGAGGTGGCCAAAAAGCCCAACGGTAAGTAGGCGCCCGTAAGCAATCGGGGCGCGAAAAAATGAAAGAGTGCGGCCACCAAAACCGTGGGCACCGACACCAAATAGATCCAGCGCGCCTCTTGTCCCAAGGGATGCTTGATCCAGGCCCAAACGTCGCGCCGCATGACGATGACCACCGCCAACAGGGTGGCCACGTGCACCAATAGATTGAGCAAGAGGCTCGGCTCGGCCACCCCCATACGTTCCAGCAACAACAGATGCCCGCTGCTGGACACGGGCAAAAACTCGGTAAGCCCTTGCACCAGCCCCAACAACAATCCTTTCAAAACGTCTATCCACATACTAGCCTCTTTTTGCCTTTTCGCACCAAATACCGTCAACTTTGTTGAAATATCCACGGCTTGGTGCTATAATAGTTGAGTTATCAATATATATGTGCATACCACGGTGGGTATGCAAAGGAGCAATATGAAATTAGGTGTGGTAGGATTGCCCAACGTGGGCAAATCGACTTTGTTCAACGCCATCACGCAAGCGGGGGCCGAATGCGCCAACTATCCCTTTTGCACCATAGAGCCCAACGTGGGCGTCGTGGCCGTGCCCGACGATAGGCTGGACAAATTGGCGGCGTTGTACGACAGCAAAAAGGTAACGCCGGCCGTGCTGGAATTTGTGGACATAGCGGGCTTGGTAAAGGGCGCGAGCCAAGGCGAAGGATTGGGCAACAAGTTTTTGTCCCACATACGCGAGGTGGACGCCATCGTGCATGTGGTGCGCTGTTTTGCCGACGGCAACATCACCCACGTATCGGGCGACGTCAACCCCCAAAACGACATAGAAACCATCGACTACGAGTTGATTTTTGCGGATATCGAAACCATCACCAAGCGCCTGGCGCGCGTCAAAAACCAAGCCAAGAGCGGCGACAAAAAGCTGCTGCCCGAAATAGAGTGTTTGGAGCGCGTGCAAAAGGAACTGGAGGCGGGCAAACCCGTGCGAGAGCAAGCCATAGCCGCCGAGGAGCAAGGCTTCTTGTACGATATGTTTTTGCTGACGGCCAAACCCGTGATATACGTGGCCAATATAGGCGAGAGCGACATAGGTCGCCCCGACAACCAATACGTGCAAGCGGTCAAGGCCATAGCCGCCAAAGAGGGCGCCGAGGTCATCGTGCTGTCGGCCAAAGTGGAAGAGGAATTGGCGGCACTAAGCCCCGAGGAACACGCTGTGTTCGCCGAGGAATACGGCATAAAAGAGAGCGGATTGTCCCTATTGATAACGGTGGGCTACCGCACGCTGGGCCTCATCAGCTACCTCACCGCAGGCGAAAAAGAGACCCGCGCTTGGACCATAACCAAGGGGACCAAAGCCCCCCAAGCGGCCGGCAAAATACATACCGATTTTGAAAAAGGATTTATTCGCGCCGAAATCGTCAACTACCAAGATCTGCTCGACTGCGGCAGCCTGAACGCGGCCAAAGAAAAGGGCTTGGTACGCAGCGAAGGCAAAGATTATGTGATGCAGGACGGCGACGTGGTGCTGTTCCGCTTTAACATGTAGACTATGGATTACAAAAAACAAATTGCCGCATTACTCCAAGATTATTTACCTCAGGACGAGGCGTACCAACTGCTGGTGCCACCCAAGGACGTGGCGATGGGCGATATTTGTCTGCCCTGCTTCCGCTTGGCCAAAACCATGCGCAAAAGCCCCGTGGCCATTGCCGAGCAAATGGCCGCCGAGATCGAAAAGCCCGACTACGTGGCCTCTATAAGCGCGGTGGCGGGCTATCTCAACTTTCGCTATGCGCCGCACGCTTTTGCCCGCGACGTGTTGCAAAAATGCCTTTCGGACGGCGCGACCTACGGCCGTAGCGACGTGGGCGGCGGCAAAAACGTGTGCGTGGACTACAGCTCTATCAACATAGCCAAGCCTTTCCACATCGGCCACCTGTCCACCACCGTGCTGGGCGCAGCCATTTGCCGTCTGTACGACGAAATAGGCTACCACTCGGTGGGCATCAACCACCTGGGCGACTGGGGCACGCAATTCGGCAAACTGATAGTGGCCTACAAAAAGTGGTCGAACCGCGAGGAGATCGAGGCGGGCGGCGTACGCAAATTGGTGGATATCTACGTCCGCTTTCACCGCGAGGCCGAGCAGGACCCGTCGTTGGACGAGGAGGCTCGCGCTTGGTTCAAAAAGCTGGAGGACGGCGACGAGGAGGCCTACGCCTTGTGGCAATGGTTCAAGCAGATCACGCTAGCCGACGATATGCCCGTGTACGAGCGACTGGGCGTGCACTTCGACAGTATGGCCGGCGAGAGTTTTTATAACGACAAAATGCAGCCCGTCATAGACGAGTTGGAGCAAAAGGGGCTGTTGGTCCAAAGCCAAGGCGCCAAAATAGTGGAATTGGAGGGAATGGCGCCCTGCATCATCGTCAAGAGCGACGGCGCCACGCTCTATGCCACGCGCGATTTGGCCGCCGCCAAATATCGCCACGACACATACGACTTTGCCAAGTGCCTGTACGTTGTGGCGTACCAACAAAACCTGCACTTCAAGCAAGTGTTCGGCGTGCTGGAAAAAATGGGGTACGACTGGGCCAAAAATATGCAACACGTGGCGTTTGGCATGGTCAGCCTGGAAGAAGGCGCCATGTCCACCCGCAAAGGCAACGCCGTGTGGCTCACCGACGTCATCGACAAAGCCGTGGCCAAAGCAAAAGAGATCATTGTGCAAAAGAGCCCCGACCTCGCCGACCCGGACGAAGCGGCCGAGATGGTGGGCGTGGGATCGGTCATCTTTTCGGCCCTCAGCAACAGCCGCATAAAGGATATCGAATTCAAATACGAAAAACTGCTCAACTTCGACGGCGAAACCTGCCCGTATCTGCAATACACGCACGCGAGGTGTCTTTCCGTGCTATCCAAAGCAGGCGATGTGGACTATGCCGCGAGCGACTACGCCAGCCTAACGGACGACGCCAGCAAGGACATCGTGCGCGCCATCGAACGCTACCCCGCCCTACTGTTGGACGCCGCCGAAAAATGCGAGCCTTCGATGATCACGAGGCATTGCTTGGACTTGGCCAAACTCTACAACAAATTTTATTTTGACAACAAGATCTTGACTGCGCCGGAAGGTGTGCGCGAGGCGCGCTTGGCCATTACCAAAGCCGTGGCCACCGTCATAGAAAACGG
>CAMPCZ010000082.1 GCA_946648015.1 uncultured Clostridia bacterium | reverse complement strand
GCGGCCGCGGCTTGGGGTGCCGCTTGGGGTGCCGCTTGCGGTGCGGCTTGCGCTGTTTGCGCTGTTTGTGCGGTTTGTGCGGCTTGGGCAGCCTGCGTCTCCGCCATCACTTGCGCTTGTGCTTGCGCCATAGCCTCGGCTTGCGCGCGAGCCAATGCTTGCGCTTGTTCTTCAAAGGCTTTCTTTTGCTCTTTGGCCAACAAAGCGGCCTCTTTCTTGGCGATTTTGGCGTCCTTACGGGCCAGATCGGCCATGCTGATGCCCTCTTTTTTGCAGAGCAACTCGACGTGGCGCATCGTATCGTAGGTATTGTCGGCGGCAATACGCGCATTGGTGGCAATGTTGCAACCGATGAGCATCAACAAGCCCAAACCGATGGCGGCCAAACCAACGTATAGATTGATGACTACGTCGTAGGTTCTGCCGGGTATGGTTTGGTTGATGCCGAACATAACGCAAAGCGCGATGCCCGCCACCACAAACAAAATGGCGACGATCATCAAAACGAAATTAATGCCGGATTTTCCTTCCATAAGTAGCCTCCAAGAGTTTACATATATCCATTATACAATTCTTATAGTCGAATGTCAATAGTGCCGCCGAAATTAAAAGTCGGTGCGAAACGCATTTTTGATGGCGCGCATCATCAATACGGTCGCCTCGGATTGCACGGCCAGCACATTGCACTCTACTTCGCCCGAACTCATGACGAAAACGGCGTCGCCGTCTACCACGGTATGCACGGGGTGTATACAGCGAGCATAGGCGTCGTGCGCCGACTTTGCCACCACCTTGCATTGCGGTTTGGTCAATTTGGCATTGGTAACGATGCACCCTATTGTCGTATTCATACCCGCTATACCCTCTACGCCATAGCGCAAAGATTGTTCGATATTGATCTCTTTGCCTTCGCGGGTTACGCCGGCAAGCAAGGTCTTGGTATCGGGGTCGTATACGTTGCCAAACGCATTGACTGCCACCACGGCGGCCATCTCGATGGCTCCTATCTTGATGACAGCCACGCCCAAACCGCCCTTTGCGGCGTGCGCCATGCCCATCAACTTGCCTACGGTGGCACCGCAGCCGGCGCCGAAGCTACCGCCCAAGTCGCAAAAATCCCCCGCCGTTTCGCAAGCATAGAGCCCCATATCGGCGTCGGGATAGCCAAACGTCTTGTACTCCAAATCGTATAATGACGCACCGCACACGATGGGTACTTTGTATGCGCCCGTATCAAAACCGTATCCGCGTTTTTTGAGAAATTGCATCACGCCCGAGCAAGCGTCCAAGCCAAAGGCACTGCCGCCCGACAGTACCACGGCGTTGATCTTTTCCACCGAACATTCGCTACGCAAAAGATCGGTCTCGCGCGTGGCGGGCGCATTGCCCATGACGTCCACCGAGGCGGTGGCGCCGAACGGCGCCAAAATGACGGTAACGCCCGTACCCAACGACACGTCCTCGAAATGTCCCAAACGAAATGAATTCAGCATAATCCCTCCTTGAGCGACACGTCACCTGCCGCTACGCATATCCGTTGACTGCCGCAGTCCACTACAAGACGTGCGTCGTCCAACAAGTCTACAGCCACTCCCTCGCGCCCGTCGGCAAGGACGACAATGCGCCCCAAAGTGAGCATTTTACGTTTGACTGCCGCCACCAACATAGGCAGATCCATTTGCATGAAACGGTCGAATTGCGCCGCCACCGCTTTTGCTATTTCGTCCACGGATTGCGGCCGACCAAGCAAAGCACACAGCGAGGTGGCCCGACAAGGAACATCGCCCAGATCGTTGTTGACGTTGAGCCCAATACCCACGATTGCACGGGCAATAAGCCCATCGCGCCACTCGGTTTCGATCAACACGCCCGCTATTTTGGCTTGCCCTACCCATACGTCGTTGGGCCACTTGACAGCCGCGGATATGCCCATTGCGCGCAGTGTTTCGCACACCGCCAAAGGCGCCGCAAGCGCGTATTTGGCACCTTGGCCGACAGGCAAAGCGTCGAAGCGCACCAAACTAAGGTACATACCCCCTTCGCTGGACACAAAACGCCTGCCGTCCCGCCCTTTGCCTGCCGATTGACGACGTGCCAGCACGGCGGTGTTGCGGTCAATGCCCGCATCGCGCGCATAGCGATTGGTGCTATCCACCTCGTCCAGAATGATCCAATCAATCGCCGAGGTCTTGCTCATACATTTCAAGACATTCACGCACTACGTCGTATTCGTAACCCTGCCCCATCAAATAGCGTATGGTCTTTTGCTTGCATTCATCGGTCAATTCTTTGCCGCGCAAGCGCCGTGTGAGCGAAAGAAAACACGCTTCGTGCTCGTCGTTTTCGGACAAATACTTGCCTACCACGGCTTCGGATATTCCTTTGGCGCGCAAGTCCTGCTTGATGCGGCGATTGCTACGCGTGCCGTGGCACTCGGCAATGTAGTCCATGCAATATTCGTTATCGTTGATGTAACCGTAGTATTGCATTCTTTCGATGGCAAACGCAATGGCCACATCCGAAAAGCCACGGTCTTTCAGCTTGTCTACGGCCATTTTGCGCGTGTAGGCACGGGTAGAAAGCGCGGACAAAACATAGTGTACCGCGTCTTGCTGCTCGGCCTCCTGCACCAACTCGGCAAAGGCGCGATCCTCTACCTCGTCGCCCACTTTGAGCCGATTGGAAACGATGGCTTCGTCCGACAAGGTGGCATAATATTTGCCGTCCGCATAGACGTCATATCGCGCTTGCCGCTTGCGTTTGACGATGCCTGTCAAAATCATACGTACCCCCAATATCCATTGCTTTCCACCGCAAAATCCACGGCTCCCTTGGTATACTCCACCAACGAAGAAGACAGCGACTGCTCCCGTTCGACAGGCACTACGACCCGTGCGCATACGCCCTCGTCGTAGGATATCTCACGCACGACGCCGCCCTCTTTCTGCACGTAGGCAGTCAATTTGCCGCCCAAGGCATAGTCTACCCGTATGCGGCAAAAACTCGAATAGACCATTTGCACTTTTTCGGCCGCAGAAAGAGCCTCGGCTGTGGCGGCGCTATAGGCGCCTACCAATCCGCTGGCACCCAATTTAATGCCGCCGAAGTAGCGCGTTACCACGACCAACACGTGCCCCACGCCCTGCCGACGCAACACCTCTAACATAGGCGTACCCGCCGTACCCGAAGGCTCGCCGTCGTCCGAAAACTTGCATTGCATACCCATCTCATCGGCCACAAACGCATAGCAGTTGTGCGTGGCGTCGGCATATTTCTTTTTGAGTGCCGCGACCTTGGCCAACGCGTCGTCGTAGTCCGCTACGGGCATGGCGGTGGCGATAAACCGACTGTGCTTGATGACGATCACAGCCTCCGTTTGCTGCCGAATGGTGGTATACGGCTTCATTCTACCGTCACTTTGACGTGTACCTTTTTACCCTTGTGCAGTACAAATCCATTTGCCTTTTGACTATCCGTCAGGGTTTGGTCGATGGCAGTGATCTTGGCGTCGTCCACCGACACGCCTCCACCCAAAATGAGGCGTTTCGCTTCGCCTTTGCTGGGAGCCAAACCTACCGCTACCAACACGTCCACTACGGTAACTACCTCGCTACCGATGGTGGCGGTAGGCATATTTGCGCTGTCTCCCGAAAATGCCGCGCGCGCCTGTTGACGTGCCGTGTCGGCGTCTAGCTCGCCGTGTACGATTTTGGTGATCTCGTAGGCAAGGCGCTCTTTGGCGACGTTCATACGTTCGTCTTTGTAGCGCACCAACTCCGCTATCTCGTCCAAAGGCAGGAAAGTGAGCAGTTTGAGACATTTTTCCACGTCGGCGTCGTCGACGTTGCGCCAATATTGATAGAAATCATAGGGCGAAGTTTTGTCGCGATCGAGCCACACGGCGCCGGCTTGGGTTTTGCCCATCTTTTTGCCTTCCGACGTAGTGAGCAGCTGGAACGTCATAGCGTAGGCGTCCTTGCGCTCTTTGCGGCGAATCAGGTCGGCGCCCGCCAAGATGTTGGACCATTGGTCGTCGCCGCCACACTCCAAACAGCAACCATATTTTTGGAACAGCACCAAGAAGTCGTAACTTTGCATCAACATATAGTTGAACTCCAAGAAGCTGAGCCCCTTTTCCATGCGGGTCTTGAAGCACTCGGCCGTCAACATACGGTTGACCGAAAACAGGCTGCCGATGTCGCGAATAAAGTCCACGTAATTGAGGCCCAGCAACCAATCGGCATTGTTGACCATGATCGCCGCGTTGTCCCCCTCGAAGGAAAAGAAGCGGCTCATTTGTTTGCGGAAGCACTCGCAGTTGTGCTCGATGACCTCTTTGGTCATCATTTTGCGCATATCGGTACGACCTGAGGGATCACCTACCATCGCCGTACCGCCACCGATCAACACGATGGGGCGATGGCCTGCGCGTTGCATGTGCGCCATAGCCATCATTGCCAAATAGTGGCCTACGTGCAAACTGTCGGCCGTGGGGTCGAAACCAATATAAAAACTCACCTTTTCGGTGTCCAAAAGTTTGTACAGATCCTCTTCGTATACGACTTGTTTGATAAAGCCTCTCTCGCGTAAAGTGTCCATCACGTTGCTCATCAAGAATGTACCTCCCGGCGCTTGCGCGCAATATAATCTTTCTATATCATATCATATTATCTATTCGCGTGCAAGCGTTTGGCTCAAACCTGCCCTACTCGATAATTTAGACTTTACATTTCGCATTTGTTTAGTATATAATAGGCGTATGGAAAAGTATTCTATCGTTTTGGGCAGTGCGTCGCCCCGTCGCAAAGAGATATTGGGACAAATCGTACCTCGCTTCGAGGTGCGGCTGGCCCAAGTGGACGAGCAGTGTCGGTTGACAAACCCGGCACAATACGTGATGTACACGGCAGGCAAAAAGGCGGCGGCCATTGGCATTGCCACGGGAGAATTGCTGATATGCGCCGATACCATCGTGTGTTTCGACAGAGCGTTTTTGGGCAAACCCATAGACGATAGGGACGCCAAACGAATGCTGATGGCACAAAACGGCAAGATCAACACCGTGTACACCGGCGTGTGCTTACGCACCACCGACCGCGTCGATTTTTTCTGCGAAGCGAGCGAAGTGCGCATAGACATGAGCGAAGCGGAGATAGACGAATACATTGCCTGCGGACTTGCGCGAGATAAGGCCGGCGCCTATGGGATACAGGACGCAAAGATGCGAGCCACGCTTCTCAGCGGCAGTCTATCCAACGTGATCGGTCTACCGAAAGAAGCGCTTGCCGAACGATTGGCCCATTGGGCATAGAGGAGAATTATGTGCACTAAACTCAATTTAATCGTGGATATGGGTACGTCCAATACCGTAATCGTGGAGCGCAAGCAAGGCCGCGTAGTGGAAGAGCCCACCCTAATAGCCGTCAAAAAGGTAGGCGGCAAGATGAAGACTGTGGCGGTTGGGCGCGAAGCCTACAAGATGAAGACGCGCCGCAACAAGCCCCAAGACGTCTACTATATCTACCCTGTCAAGGACGGCAACGTCGTCAACCAAGAGGCGGCGGTGCTTTTGCTCAAAGCTTTCTTGGAGCGCATTACAAAGCCTATGTTCATTCGCCCCCAACTGGACGTGATCTGTGTGGTTAGTTGCGGCCTGCATACCACCGAACGCCTCGAGTTTGAAAACGTATTCTATCGCTTGGGCGTCAAATCGGTAACCTTGCTGGAGGCCCCCATCGCCGCGGCGGCGCACGTGGTGGCGGGGTGCAGTTTTGTGGTGGTGATGGGCGGCGGCGTAACGGATATAGCCATCGTACGCGAAAACGGCATTGCCACGGGTTGTAGCATAAGCATCAGCGGAGCAAAAATGACCGAGGCTATATACGAATATATCTACCGCCATTACAACGTAACCATAAGCCAAGCGCGCGCCGAACAGTTGCTCAACGAACGCAGCACTCTTTCCGAGCGCGAAAACGGCATCACCCAAATATCGGGCAAGGATATGGCCTCGGGCGAATACAAAAAATTGGAGATTTCCTCGCAGGATATTCGCAACGCTATTTTGCCCATAGTGGACGCCCTCCTGGACAGCATCATAGCCATGTCCAAGATCTGCCCCGACTATTTGGAAGACTCCATTCAGCACGGCGGCATTCAACTGTACGGCGGATTGGCGGGCATACACTATTTGGACAACTATTTGATGGACAAACTCAACCTGAAAGTAGACGTGCACCCCGACGTATCCTCGGTGGCCGTAGGCGCTACAACCTTTTTTGACGACAAAGCCAAACTCTATCGAATGATAGGGTTGCACGGAGAGCAACAATGATACTCGTAATAGACGTAGGCAATACCAATATCAAACTGGCGCTTTGCACGCGCGAAGCATTGGTGATGAGTTGGCGTGTTTCCAACCGCACCGGCCGCACCGCCGACGAATTCGGCGTGGAAATAGGCAACCTGTTTGCCACGCGCGGCTTTTCTTTCGACGACGTGGAGGGCGTTATCATGAGCTCTGTCGTGCCCTCGCTCAACTATACCTTGACGCACGCGTGCAAGTATTATATGAACAAAACGCCGCTTATGGTCAGCTGCGACATCAACACAGGTCTGAGCTACGCCTATGCCGACCCCCATGCGCTGGGTGCCGACCGCATAGCCAACGCCGTGGGTGCGGTGCATCACTACGGCGCACCCTCGGTGGTGGTGGATCTTGGCACGGCTTCTACCTTTGGGGTGATAGATCGCAACCGCTGTTTTTTGGGCGGCTGTATTGCTCCCGGCATAAAGACGGGCGTGGACGCACTGTCCAAGCAAGCGTCGCAGTTGCCCTTGGTCGAGTTGACCAAGCCCGACCACATCATTGCCGACAGCACGATAGCCAACATCCAGGCGGGTGCCATATACGGATTTAGCGGATTGGTGAAGTCCATCGTGAATCAAATCAAAGAAGAATTGGGCGACGACACGGCCAAAGTGATAGCGACGGGCGGCTTGACAGAGCTTTTGAACGACTCCTCTTTTATCGACATATACGACCGTGCATTGACCCTCAAAGGCCTATTGCAACTGTATTTGCTGAACGAATAGATCAAGAGGCAATGGAATACGCCCATGCAAAACGCAAAAATTGCGGCCGATCGGCCGCAATTTTCATTTGTTGCGCCAAAACAAGCGCAAGATCGACTTGATACATTGGGGTGGATTGATACAAATAAACTTCATAACGCCTCCTACCCCATGGTATGCACAACGGGCACGTTGCGCTACTCTCCCCGCAATATACGAATGGTCGCCACGGGGTCGGCACTTCGAAACACGCTGCTACCGCCCACCAAAACGTCTACGCCCCTATCGGTCATCGAGCGCGCATTGGCTTCGGTTACGCCGCCGTCCAGTTCCAGCATAATGGGTCGACCGGTGGCCGTGATCATGGCGTGCACTTTCTCT
>CAMPCZ010000081.1 GCA_946648015.1 uncultured Clostridia bacterium | reverse complement strand
GCCAAATACGCCGAAACCACCAAGCGCTACGAGCCCGAGGTCAACAGCATCAAAGCCAGGCTTGCCGCGGCGTCCGAAGGGTTGGGCGACGCGCTCAACGTGTATCTCAATCTCAAAAAGTCGGGCGTAAAAAAGCCTATTGTCAAGATAAACGGCGAAAACTGCGGCGGTTGCAATATGGAAGTGGACGCCAATACCCTCAGCCGCATACGCGCGGCGGGCCATGGGCGTTGTCCCAACTGCGGCCGCATCTTGTACGAGCAACGATGACCCCTTCGCAAACCGCGCTTCGAGCGCGGTTTTTTATATCCTATTGATGCGCAATATCATGATATATGTCCACCTCAGATCCGCCAAAAAAACATCGCTATCCAAGTTGACCAAATTGTCCAATGAAGCGATAGTCGCCATCACACCCGAGCGATAGTTGGCGGTAGCCGTGTCGGTGCTATCCTTTGCTGCGTCCAAAAAGGGCGCGGCCAAGTTGGACAAAGACTGCCGTATGGCGGCTACGCGCTGTTTGCAATAGGCTTCGGTCGTGCCCTCTTGCGCCAGCTGGTCGCTTAGGTCGTACAGCTTGTGGTAAACGTCGACGTGATAGTCGATGAGGGGCTTGACTTTGGCGCGGTAGGCGATGGCTATGTCGGAAGCGGACATTCCTTGCGTGCGAATGGGGTAAAGCGAGTATCCGTTCTTTTCGGCCACCGCATTGGCCTCTTGTTGGGTAGGGTATGCCGCCACCAATACGTTGTACTTGCCGTCGTAGGCCACAAATCCCGCGCCGCCGCGTTGGCGTACCATGTCCGAAGTGGCGCGCGCGTCCGACAAGGTGTCGTATGCGCCTTGCGATACGGCGTAAACAGTGGGCGCGGTGGGTGCAAACGTTTCCACCACATAGCCGGCCACGCCGTTGGGCAGCAAAAAATCTGCCGCCAACAAGGTGGCGCAAAATGCCAATACCAATACGGCCACGACGCCGATCACTCGCCGAGCCCCGCGCTTGCGTTTGCGCTTGGGTGCTTTGACCGGTCGGTGTGCGTGGTCGATTTTTTTGGGCGAGCGGCTATCCTCAACGACGTGCGCTTCTTGTTGCCGTGCGCCGTCCAAAAAGTCGCCATAGCTATAGTAACCGTCGGGTGTCATACGAATTTATATGCACTTTGCGAAAAACCTATGCAAAAATGCCGAATGGTCTTGTCGAAAACGTGCTTTTTATATATAATGGTTATATGGAAAACCGATTGAACGCAGAAGACATCGAATTGGGCGCTATCGAAGCCGTAGCAGACGCCGATATGGCAGGGGAAATAACGAATTCCGCGGCCGGTGACGTCGACGTGTGGGATAGTGTGGACGAGATACGCGACGAGTCGGGCGAGGATATCATATCCGTATTGGAGAACGAGAGGGAAGAATTGCTGCTGGCGGTCAGCCATCTCAATAAGCGCGTGGCCGAGTTGGAGGCGCGCGTGGCCGCGTTGGAGAAGGATAGGCGATAGTCGTTGTCGTTAAATTGCGCAAAAAAAAGGTCGACCGAAGCCGACCTGCGATTGTCAAATACTGCGCACCTATTCCGATAAGAGGCACCGGAGCGATCCCACGGTAGGTGGCTCCTATTGAGCTACCTCGTGGCACACAACACGGTCTACTTAATGCTGCTGCCGTCAAGCCCTGACATGGTTCGCAGTGCGTCGTTGCACAAGACCCAATGATCGACACTCCTTGCCGTAGTCAGCCTCCCATACCGCAGACCTCGATAGGCGTTCTGTCTTGCTATAGCGGATTGCAAGTTACAGGGCACCGCTGGCTCCCCACATAGCGCAGTATTTGTAGTATACACGTTTTTGGCCGAAAAATCAACTCCTTTTGCAAAAAAGAGATGAAAGGCACAAAATATTGAGTAAAATACCAAAATGTTGCCAAAAAACAGTTGCTATTTTGCGCGAAATATATTATATTAGTTGTGTACTATTCCAATACTTTTGGGAGAGTGGGCTTACGGCTCACTCTTTATTTTAAGGAGGGCCTATGGCTATCAAGGACGAAGTATTCCAAATGCTGGAGGGTGTGGTTGCCGCGGCGGGTTACGAACTCATCGAGGTTACCTACCAAAAGTTGTACGGCAATATGACTATGACGCTCTACATAGACTGCGACCGCGAGGGCGGCGTGGGCTTGGACGATTGCGAAAAAGTCAGCCGCTTGGTGGACCCCATTCTCGAGGACGCCGACCCGACTAAGGGCGTGGCCTATCATCTCAACGTTTCCTCGCCGGGGTTGGACAGACCCATCAAAACCGAGCGCGATTTTCGCAAAAAGGCGGGCAGCGAAGTGGAGGCGGGGCTGTATGCGCCCCAAAACGGTGCCAAAAAGATAAAGGGCGTGTTGACGGCTTGGGACGACGAAACGGTTACCCTTACGGTAGATGGCAAAGATATTAAATTGAACAAAAAAGACATAGCGGTTTTGAAACCCGTGATTGTGTTTTAGGAGGACATATGATTAACAAAGAATTTTTTATGGCGTTGGACGATTTGGAGCGTGAGATGCACATCTCCCGCGAGGTGTTCCTTTCTTCGCTCGAGGCGGGCATCAGTTCCGGTTACAAAAAAGAGACCGGCGACAGCCGCCCCGTAATGATCAAGCTCACCCCCGACAAATTCAAGATACAGGTGTACGTCTACCAAGTGGTAGTGGACGAAGTGACGGATCCCGACAAGGAGATCAGCCTGGAAGACGCCAAGGCCTTGAAGAAAACCTACAAGGTGGGCGACTACGTCATGGCCGAAATCAGCCCCAAGATGTTTACCCGCATAGCAGCGCAAACCGCCAAGCAAGTGCTTGACCAACGTCTTACCGAGGCCAAGAAAGAGCAAATCATCGAGGAGATGAACGATAAGGAAGGCGAAATTTTGTCCGCCATAGTGCGCCGCGTAGAGGGCGGCACCGTATACGTAGAGATCATGTCCACCCAAATGGAAGGCATTATGGGACAACAAGACCAACTGGCGGGCGAGCGCTATTTGGTGGGCGACACCATCAAAGTTTACGTCAAAAAGCTCAAGGTCAGCAGCTACGGCACCCAAGTGTTGGTATCCCGTTCTTCCCCCGGCTTTGTGCGCCGCTTGTTCGAGACCGAGGTGCCCGAGATCAAATCGGGCGTGGTGCAAGTCAAAAAGGTGGTGCGCGAGGCGGGCAATCGCTCCAAAATCGCGGTGTATAGCGACGACCCCGACGTGGACGCGGTTGGCGCTTGCATAGGCCCCAAAGGCACGCGTATCGGCGCCATCGTAAAGGAACTCAACGGCGAGCGCATCGACGTGATACCTTGGAGCAGCAATCCCTTGGAGTTTATCGCGGCGGCTATCAGCCCCGCCAAGGCCGCCTTTGTGCAGGTCAACAACGAGGCATTTTCGGCTAGCGTATTCGTCAACGAGGATATGTTGTCGTTGGCCATTGGCAAAGAGGGACAAAACGCCCGCTTGGCAGCCAAATTGACCGATTGGAAAATCGACATCAAGCCCTATACCGCCGTCGGCGGCATTTTCGAGGAGTAACGATGGTCGAACGTATGTGTCACGTTTGTCGCACTATGCGTCCCAAGTCCGCGCTTATACGTGTGGTGCGTACCCCCGACGGTGCGTTTTGTGTGGACGCCGTGGGCAAAATAGACGGCAGAGGTTGTTACGTCTGCCGCGAGGGCGACTGCGTGGCCAAAGGCGTGAAGTCACGCTATCTCAACCGCGCATTCAAGTGTGTGGTGGAGCAGGAAGTATATCAAGAGGTTGTGCGTTATGCCGGCGAGCAATAAGTTGACTGCCTACGTCGGCTTTAGCATCAAAGCGCGCAAAGTCGTGTACGGGTACGACAACGTACTGGTGTCACGGCGCGTAATGTTGGTGATTGCTATCGAAGATATCAATCGCACGGCCAAAAGCGAGTTGGTAGATCATTGCCTGTCGCACAATATTCCCCTCGAGTGGACGGACGCCGAAACGATGGAAGCGTGCGTACACCGCGCGGGGTGCAAATGTATAGGATTGACGGACGCGTCTTTGGCGCGCGCCGCACAAGCAGAATTAGCTCGAATTAGGAGAGGTAGTAATGAGTAATCAAAACGATTTTACCAAAAATTTGACCGCATTGTTTGATTTGGACGACAAAAGCTTCAAGTCTCTCACGGTGCAGGTGAAAGACACCCGCAAGTCTGCCGAGGCATTGCTCAACCAAATCCGTGCCAAGAAGGATAGTATTATCGAGGAAAGGCGCCGTCAAGAGGCGCTATTGGCCAAGCAACAAGAAGAGTTGGCTTTGGCTCTGGAGCGTGCCCAAGCCGAGGAAGCCGCTGCGCGAGAGGCCGCCGAACGCGAAGCAGCCGAAAAAGAGGCTGCCGAGCAAGCGGCCGCCAAGGTGGAAGAGGAAGATCTGCCCGACGTGAGCGAGCCGGAAGAGGCAACTTTAGCGCCCGAAGAGCCCGCAGTCGTGCCCGAAGCAAAGCCCGCGGAGATAGAGCAAGCCGCCGAGGTGGAGGAACCCGCCGCCCCGAAGCCCGAGGAGGCGCCGCAACCCACCATATTTATTCCTGCCAATTCGACGATGAAAACCAAGGAGCAACTCGAAAAGGAGCGCCTCAGTTCTTACCGCGCGCAAAACGTGGTGGAACCGCGCAAATTCGTGCCTCCCACACCCGCCAAAAAACCGGCGCCCAAGTCGGCCAATCCCGGTCAGGGCAGGGATAGACAACAGCCTGCGGCAGGCACGACCTATGTTCCCCCGCAAATTGGCAACAATCGCAACGTGCGCGGGCAACAAAATCAGCGCAAGAACAATTTGCAAGACCGCGAGGGCGAGGATAAACGTCGTCGCAGTCGCCGCGAGGGACCCGAAGAGGTGTCCGAAGCCGAGTTGCAACGCCGCTTCAAAAAGCGCAGCAACAAAGCGGCCGAAGTGCGCGAGAGTGCCAAGATCGAGTATGCCGTGGTCAGCGTAGACCCCGTGCCTATCAAGACGTTGGCCGAAAAGATCGGACGTCCGGCCAGTGAGATCGTCAAGAAATTGTTGATGTTGGGCGAATTCAAGACCATCAACGACAGCATCGATTTTGAGCAAGCCGAACTTTTGGCTATCGACTTTGGCGTAACGCTGGAACTCAAGTTGGAAGAGACCTTGGAAGACAAGCTGACCGCGTACATCGAGCAAACGCAAGTGGCGGACGAAGCGCAGTTGGTAAAACGTGCCCCCGTTGTTACCATTATGGGTCACGTTGACCATGGTAAGACCAGCTTGCTCGACTACATTCGCTCGGCCAACGTGGCAGGCGGCGAAGCGGGCGGCATCACCCAGCATATAGGTGCTTATACCATACGTTTGCACGGTGAAAAGATCACTTTCATCGACACCCCCGGACACGAGGCGTTCACGACGATGCGTGCGCGCGGCGCAATGGTCACCGATATTGCCGTCATCGTGGTGGCGGCCGACGACTCCATCATGCCACAGACGGTTGAGAGTATCAACCATGCCAAAGCCGCCAAGGTGCCTATTATCGTGGCGATCAACAAGATAGACAAACCCGGTGCCAATATCGACAGAGTTAAGAACGACCTGACCAAATACGACCTGCTCATCGAGGAGTGGGGCGGCGACATTCCCTGCGTGCCCGTATCTGCCAAGACAGGCCAAGGCGTAGAGGATCTGCTCGAACAAATATTGTTCGTGGCCGAATACAACGATCTCAAAGCCAATCCCAAAGTGCCCGCAACCGGCACCATTTTGGAGGCCAGATTGGACAAGAACATCGGTGCTGTGGCCACCATTTTGGTGCAAAACGGCACCTTGCACGTTGCCGACTACGTGGTGGCGGGCAGCGTAACGGGCAAGATCAAGATGATGCTCGACGACAAAGGCAACGCCATCAAACAAGCAGGCCCGTCTATCCCCGTATCGGTATTGGGCTTTGACTCGGTGCCCAATGCGGGCGACCAATGCGTGGTGGTGGAGGAGAAGTTTGCCCGTTCCATTGCCGAGGAACGCAAGGTGAAGGAGCGTATCGAACGTCTCAAACGCACCTCTAATAACCTCGAAAACATTTTCAAGGAGATGACAGAGGGCAAGATGAAGGAACTCAACCTCATCATCAAAGCCGACGTGCAAGGCTCGGTAGAAGCGTTGACGCAAGAGTTGCGCAAGTTGGCCAACGAAGAGGTGAAGGTCAACATCATTCACTCGGGCGTAGGTGCAGTCAACGAGAGCGACGTCGTGTTGGCCGCCACTTCGGGCGCTATCATCATTGCCTTTAACGTGCGACCCGACGCCAAGGCCAAAGTGGCCTCTACCCGCGAGCAAGTGGAAATACGCAATTACCGTATCATATACGACGTCATCGACGATATCAATCAAGCGCTCAAAGGTATGCTTGCTCCCAAATTCCGCGAGAACGTATTGGGGCACGCCGAGGTTCGCAACACCTTCCATATCAGTTCGGTGGGCACTATTGCAGGTTGCTACGTTACCGACGGCAAAATCGAGCGCAACGCCGGCGTTCGTTTGTTGCGCGATAACGTCGTTGTGTACGAGGGCAAGTTGCAATCCTTGCGTCGCGTAAAAGACGACGTCAAAGAGGTAGTCAGCGGCTTTGAGTGCGGCGTCGGTTTGGAACGCTACAACGACATCAAGGTGGGCGACGTCATCGAATGCTACGTGATGGAACAAATCGAAGTTTGATCAATATGAATATAGATAGAGTAAATAGTGAATTGTTACATCAGATCAGCATGATCGTGTTGCACGAGCTGAGCGATCCGCGCGTGGATGGCAGTATGCTCACCGTGATGGAAGTGCGCACGACGGCCGATCTCAAATATGCCAAGGTATATGTAAGCTATATGGGAGAGCCTCAAAACGCAAAGGCGACCTTTGAGGGGCTGAATCATTGCGCCAACTATATACGGCAACTGCTCAAAACGCGCGTAAAAATACGCACGTTGCCAACGTTGACTTTCGTCGAAGATACGTCTATCGCCTATGCCGCGCATATGAGCAAAGTGATAGAGGAGGCGACGTCTACCATCAAAGACGATGATACGGAAAATTGAGTCGTTTGTGCGCGAGGCGCACACCATAGCGGTGGTATCTCACACCAATCCCGACGGCGATACCGTAGGGTGCGCGTTGGCACTGGTGGCGGTACTCAATGCAGCGGGCAAACAAGCCGTAAGCGTATGCGACACGGTACTGCCGCCCGATTTGTCAGCGTTGCCATACGCTGACATTTTTGCTATCGGCGATATTGCGGCGCGCTACGATTTAGCTTTTTGCGTGGACACGGCAAGCGCTGCCATGTTGGGCGAGGCAGTCGCCACCGTGCGCAACGCCAAGCATAGCGTATGCATAGACCATCACCTCAATCACGACGTCTTGACCGAGTGCGATTGGGTGGTGAAACGCGCCGCCAATACCGAAAACGTGTATGACTATTTGCACGCTTTTTATGCGCAGTATATCGACAAAAGCGTGGCCGAGTGCCTCTATACGGGGCTAGTGACGGATAGCGGCGGGTTTAGCTACGCCGCAGTGGACGAGCATA
>CAMPCZ010000080.1 GCA_946648015.1 uncultured Clostridia bacterium | reverse complement strand
GGAAGTATTCTTTGTCCGTTTTTTTATTGAGTGTCCTAAATGGGGTTCACTTCACGGCAAGGTTTTTTGTATTTCTATTTTCATTTTTACAGTGTTTCTATCGTTTTCAGCCATATTCCCGCCGTGGCGTCCGAGGGCATTTGCCATTCGCCGCGCGGGGATAGGTCGATGGCGCCCGCCTTGGCGCCGTCGGGCGAACAACTGCGCTTGAATTGCTGGCCGAAAAAGCGGCGGTAAAAACGCTCGAAATCGGCTTTGAGTTGCGCTTTATCCAGCGAGGGGAAGGCCGCCACAGCCAAGCGGAAGATCTTGTCGGGCGCAAATCCGTGCCCCACCGCGTAGTACAATATGAAGTCGTTCACGTCGTATTTGCCCACTATTTCCTCTGTCTTTTGCACGATCCGTCCTTCTTTTCCGGGCAACAATTCGGGGCTGACGGGGGTGTCGAGCACGTCGCACAGCACTTTGCCAATGGCCGCGTCTTGGGCGGCAAAGTAGGCAATGATGCGGCGCATCAATGTCTTGGTGAGGGTGGCGTTGACGGCATACATGCTCATGTGGTCGCCGTTGTACGTGCACCAGCCCAATGCCAACTCGCTCAGGTCACCGGTACCCACCACCAAACCGCCTTCCTTGTTGGCCACATCCATCAGTACCATCGTGCGCATACGCGCTTGCGCGTTTTCAAAGGCTACGTCGTGGTCGTCCAGGCTGTGACCTATGTCCTGCAGATGGCGCGCCACCGCCTCCGATATGTTGATTTCGCGGCACGACAGCCCCATTGCCTCGGTCAGGGCGAGGGCGTTGTTTTTGGTGCGGTCGGTGGTGCCGAAACAGGGCATGGTGATGCACCGTATGCCTTCTTTGGGGTCCAGCCCCAGCAGGCGGCAGGCCTCGCGGCAGACCAACAGTGCCATCGTGCTGTCCAAACCGCCCGACACGCCCAGCACCACGCATTTGGTGCCGACGCGGCGCATACGCGTGGCCAAACCGTGTGCTTGTATGGCAAACGTTTCTTGCGCAAAACGTGCAAATTGCGCCTCGTCTTTGGGTGCGTACGGATAGGGGTCTACCGACCCCAACTCGGTTTGTTCAAGGCAGTGGAAGCCGAAGTTGACCACACAAAACGCCTCGTATGCGGTGGGCAAAGGCGATCTGCGTCTTTGGTAGACAAGGTCGTCCACGTCGATGGTGGCCGCCAGCCAACGTGCGCCAAAGGGTTGCGTCTTGGCGGTCAGATCCCCGTTTTGTGCCACCACTATTTGTCCGCCGTACACGGCGTCGGTAGTGGATTCGTCTTGTGCGTTCACATACAAATAGGCCATTTTCGCTTGGTAGGATAGGGCCTGAATGCGTTGCGCCGTGGCCGTGGCCGACAGGGGCAACGTCTCGGTCGCGGACAAGTTGCACACGAGAGTGGCACCTCCTGCCGCCAGCACCGAATGTGGGGCAAACAAAGCGTCCATTTCGTCGCCTATTTCTATGCCGACCGCAAGGTTGGCCACATTGTCCGCCGCAAAGACTTGCCACCCGCCGAAAGGCACCTCTTGTCCGCCCACGTCTATGACTTGCACTTCGTCCGGCGCGGGTGAAAAGTAGCGCGCGTCTTGTCTGGACAGATAGCGTTTGGCTACCACGCCCAAAAGCACGCCGCTTTTTAGTACGGCGGCGCAGTCGTACAACTTGTGGTCTATGGCAAGGGGCAGCCCCACCGCCACCAATGCGTCCACCTCGGCTGAAGCAGCGACTATTTGCGCCAGCGCTTCGCGGCATGCCGCAAGGAGCCTGTCTTGGTACAGCAAGTCGCCCGCCGTGCGCCCGCATAGCCCCAACTCGGGGGTCACCAACACCTTGGCGCCTTGCTTGGCATACGTATCAATGCCCGCGCATATCGCGCGGGCATTGGCATAGGCGTCGCCCACTTTCAGGTCGTGGGCAAAGCCGACTACTTTGATCAATCCGTCTTTCATAGATCACTCCGTCTTGGGGGGCAGGTTGCCCTTGTCGTCCAACGTGTAGGGGGCGGCATAATCTTCTTCTTGCCACTTTTTGTTGGGCGCAAACAGGAACTTGGTGCTCATCGCCTCGCGTATCAGTTGCAATGCTATATCCAGCGAGGCGGCGTCCTCTATGTCCAAGGTGAAGGGCACGTCGCTGTAGGCGGCATACTTCGCCATAGAGTAGTGATGGTATTGTCTGGGGTTGTAGGCGTTGGGCTCCAGGCACAGGTGCAGGCGCAACTTGTCGTTGTTGAGGGTGATGCGCGCTATCAACTTGCTACCTTGGCGAATACTCTCGCCGGGGTTGGCTATCTTGGTGGACACGCGGCTGTATAGCAGGAAGGTGTTCTTTATATCGCTGTAATACTTGCGCTGTCTGTCGGTGGCGGCTATCAACTTTTTCTCAAAGGTGGTGTAGGCGGCAAAGCGCGGGTCGTTCATCACGGCGTCCAATTCGATGCGTTTGTTGTCCAGGTTTGCCTCGGCCTCTTGGTCTTTTTTGTCCTCGTCCTCAGCCTCTTTCATCATCTCGCGCAGGGCCTTTTCGTCTTCGCTCAACTCCTCTTGGGGCGCTTCTTGTTGCTCTTCTTGTTGCTCCTCTTGGGGTTGTTCTTCTTGCGCTTGTTCCTCTTGGGGCACTTCTTCATACAAGCCTTCGGGCAAAGGCTCGCCGCCTATCGCCTTGCGCCCGCCACGGGGTGCGGTGGGCTTGGTTTCTTGGGGCTTGGCTTCCTGTGCCTCTTGTGGCTCTTGTTGTGGCTGCTCCTCTTCTTCTATGGGCTGATAGATAGAAGATACCAAATCTTCTACGCCTTGGTTGCTGGTGATGTCAACGTCCTCTGTCGAAGGGGCCTCCTCTTGGGGCTCTTCTTGGGGTTGTTCCTCTTGCGCTTGTTCCTCTTGGCGCGCCTCTTCTTGGGGCTCTACTATTGCTTCTTGTTCTTCTTGTTGGGGCGCTTCCTCTTGGACGTCTTCTGCTTGCTCTTGGGATAGGGGCGCCTCTATGTCGAGGTCAATATCCAATTCGTCGGCCAGGTCGATGGGCGCTTCGCTTTCCTCCTGCGCTTGCTCTTGCGGCTCCTCTATGTCCACGATCTCGTCCTCTATCACGGGGGCCTCGTCAATGTCCAGCAGGTCGTCTATCACTTCGTCGACGGTGGGTTGCTCTTCTTCCGCGGCTTCCTCTTGGGGCTCTTCCTCAACTTCTTCTTGTTGGGGCTCTTCCTCGGGTTGTTCTACCTCTTGGACAGGCTCCTCTTGGGCTACTTCGGTAGGTGCTTGCTCTTCTTGGGCAGGCTCCTCTTGGGCTTGTTGATCGACTTGCTCTTCGGCAATTTCTTCGGCTACTTCCTCTTGGGGCTGTTCCTCGGCAACTTCCTCTACCTCTTGAGCGGTTTCTTCTTCGGGTTGTTGCGCCTCTTCTTCGGCTACTTCCTCTTGCGCCGTTTCTTCTGCCGCTTCATTCTCTTCTTGTTGGTCGGTTTCCGCCTCTTGGGGCTCTTCGTCAACGTCCAACAATTCGTCTATCACTTCGTCGACGGTAAGTTCCTCTTTTTCGGCGTTCTCTTCGGCCACTTCCTCTTCGGGTTGTTCCTCAGCAACTTCTTCTACCTCTTGAGCGGTTTCCTCTTGGGGCTCAACCGCCTCTTCGGCGTTCTCTTCGGTCGCTTCCTCTTGGGGTTGTTCCTCGGCAACTTCCTCTACCTCTTGAGCGGTTTCTTCTTGGGGCTCAACCGCCTCTTCGGCGTTCTCTTCGGTCGCTTCCTCTTGGGGTTGTTCCTCGGCAACTTCCTCTACCTCTTGAGCGGTTTCTTCTTGGGGCTCAACCGCCTCTTCCTCGGCCACTTCTTCTTGGGGTTGTTCCTCGGCAACTTCCTCTACCTCTTGAGCAGTTTCTTCTTCGGGTTGTAGTTTTTCTTCGGCCACTACCTCTTGAGCGGTTTCTTCTTGGGGTTCAACCGCCTCTTCGGCGTTCTCTTCGGTCGCTTCCTCTTGGGGTTGTTCCTCGGCAACTACCTCTACCTCTTGAGTGGTTTCTTCTTGGGGCTCAACCGCTTCTTCGGCGTTCTCTTCGGCCACTTCCTCTTGGGGTTGTTCCTCGGCAACTTCCTCTACTTCTTGAGCGGTTTCTTCTTGGGGTTGTTGCGCCTCTTCTTCGTCGGCTTCCTCTTGGGGCTCTTCTTGGGGTTGTTCCTCTTGGGGCTCAACTGCTTCATCGGCGTTCTCTTCGGCCACTTCCTCTTGGGGCTGTTCCTCGGCAACTTCCTCTACTTCTTGAGCGGTTTCTTCTTGGGGTTGTTGTTCTTCTTCGGCTACTGCCTCTTGGGGCTGTTCCTCGGCAACTTCTTCTACCTCTTGAGCGGTTTCTTCTTGGGGCTCAACCGCCTCTTCTTCGGCTAACGCTTCGGGCGCTTCCACTTCGTTGGAAAGAGCCTCCACCACAGGCGAAAGCGTTTCGTCCTCGGCCACCTCAAAGGTGTTTTCGCGGATCAAGTCCTTTTCGATCAAGGTTTCGGTGTCCTCGTAGGGCAGATAGTAGTCTACTTGGGGCGCGTCCACCTGCTTCAAGCCCATATTTTGTGCCACGGTGGCAATCAGATCCAGCGCGTACTTGGCGCGACGGTCGTTGGAAATGCGATAGAGGCAGGGCACCTTGGCGTATTTTTTGGCGGTGGCGGTTTTCACCTTATATTTGGTATCGGCGTAGTCCTCGGCGTTGAGGGGCAGATACAAATACAAGGTCTTGCGGCGCACGTTGAGTTTGGCCACCTGTGCGCGGCCAAAGTTGAAGCTGTCGTATTGCCAACTCGTGCGGCTATGCACCTTTTTGTAGCCGAGCAGGGCGTTTTTCAGCTGACCGTAGTACTCCTTGGTGACGTCGGGTGCTTGTATCAATTTGGCAGTGAAGGATTTGACATACCGCACGCGGATCAAGCGGCCTTCGCTATCGGTGCGCACCACTTCCACTTCGTCGTCGTGTTCGTCCTCGGCAGCGTTGTCTTCTTCGTCCTCGGCGTCTTCGGGCTCCTCCGCTTCCTCGGTTGTTTCCACCGCGGGCACTTCTTCCGCCACTTCTTCCACGGTGGCTTCCTCTAACGGTTCTTCTTCTACGGTGGCTTCTTCTAACGGTTCTTCTTCTACGTGCGCTTCCGCCACTTCTTCTACGGGTTCTTCCACGGCGGCCTCGGGCGCTACCTCGGGGGTGGCCTCAGCTTGCTCTTGCGGCGCGGGTTCTTCCACCACTTGCACTTGGCGGCGGCTTACGGGCTTGCCGTTTTTCATCACTATGTCATACACCTTTTGGGCGTGTTGCGCGGCGGTTTTGTCGCTATTTGCGGCCTCTTTTTCGCGTTTGACCCTTTGTTTGTGCACGACGGCGATCAAAATGATCACCACGCATATCACAACAAATGCGATGGACAAGCCAATGGTAAAATACCGTTTTACCATCTCGTCCGTGATGTTGTCGATGACACTCAAAATACCCATAGTAGCCTCCTATTGCTATGTTGCGCATACGCGCACATTTTAGTTATTACTAACATTATATAATAAAAAAATATTTTTTTCAATAGACCGAGGCCGCAAAAACCCAAATTTCTCTCTTTTTTTTAGCGGTGTTTTGCGCTTTTTTGCCATGGGCAAATAAAAACGCCGCTCGGCGTGGCGTGCGTCGATCGGCGGCTCTTTGGCGGCAAAACGTGCGGTTTGCCTTGTTGTTTTGCTTTGGCAGGCTCATTCGCCATTGCACCTTACACGTCCGCGGGGTCGAAGCCCAGCGCGCGTATGCGGTTGTCGCGCGCCTCTTGCGCTTGGCGCAGATCCTCCACCAAGGTGAGGGGCACTTCCTTCTCGTCCAATTCGTAATGCGCCGCCTGCATATTGAGGGTGCGCACTTTTTGGTCCAACTTGCGGTAGGTGGGGTCTGCGTTGAGCTCGGCTCGCGTCTCGGCGCGTCTGAATTCGTTGCCGGCGGCGGGTGCAATGTAGTTGGCGGCCGCTTTGGGCTGCGGCTTGGGCGCCGTGGTGGTGGCGGCCACCGCGCGTATGTCTTGCAGGCTACTTAGCCCCGCATTGTGCCAACGCGACAGCATATTGCCCATGTTGGCCATGGGGTAGGGCTTGCCCTGCGCCTCTTTGGCGGCGTACAGTATCACGTCCTCGCCAAACCCCCACGTCCCCGTCCAGGTGCGGTAGAGTTCGCGGTCGTTTTGGGTGGGGCGGCGGGTAGAGCCGGTGGCCTCTATCACGCGGGACAGTTGTTTTTCGACCAGCGCGTACTCGTCCAAAAACACCGCCACGCTTTGGTCGTCCACCACGCCCGCGTCGTAGCATTGCTGTATCACTGCGTGCATACCCTCCAGGGTGCGCACGTCGCGCATATTGCAGTATTTGGCTAGGGATACAATACTCTTTTCGCTATAGCCCAACTGTAGCCATGGTGCGGTGTAGGTCTCCACCACATAGTCCAAACTCTCGTAGTACAGCCCCAATATTTTGTTGACTTTGATGCACAACTGATAGGTGGCCTCGCGCGTTTTGAGGTAGGCCTCTATGTCCTCCACCGTGAATACACCCGCGCGGAAAAACCCGTCCAGCACGGCGTCCAATCGCTCCATGCCGCCCCGCTTCACGGTCTTGGCGGCGCGAACGATAGCGGCGGGCGCAAAGCCCCACGAGCGCGTCCATTTGGTGTAGAGTTGCCTGTCGTCGATGTCGGGCGCGGCCGTTTTTTTGAGGGCGCGAAACACGTTGCGCAGTTCCTCGCTCACGCTGTCGGCCTCCAGTATGCGCGCCTCGGCGTCGGTGGCGGAGGTGCACCCCAGCTCGTACCAGTTGCGTGCCACGGTCAGTATATAGGCCGCTTTGACGTTGGCGCTCTTGCGGTCTACGCAAAACTTGGCTATCATCAGCAAAGCCTGCGGCTCCATGTGCGTCTCCTCCAAAAATTGCAGATAGACGTATAATTCGTTGGAACTCATCACTCTGTCCGGAAACAGCTCTTGCAGTTGCACCAAAAAGTCGCCGTACTTGTCTTTTGGCAGCACGCGCGTAGGCTCCATAGCCTTGGCCGCCGACAGATAGTGCACCGTCAAAGGCTCGTGCGATGCAATGCGCACCAACCCCATGCTTTGCCAGTACTCAAAGGCGTCCTCCACCTCTTTGGCGCTCAAGTCCAACCCGTCCGCTATCGACTGCAAGGTGTTGTTTGCCGACAACGGATTGTGGCACAGCATCAGACCATACAAATACACCTTGGTTTGTTCTTCGCCGGCATAGGGCAAAAAATGGCGGATAAACGCATTGTCCACCACGGTATGGCCTTGGTCTTGGTTGGGTGCAAACGTACAGACGGGCATAGTACTCTCCTTTTTGGGTCCATTTGCATTATACCCCCTTTGCGCTCCGCAGTCAACACCGTGCCACACCGCCGCAAGCAAAAACCAATATGCAGTGCGCGTTCTCCGCCCCGACCACAAGATGTATTATCCGTCCCGGTACTCTAACTACATACCACATGGGATGCCTCAACTCCGTTCGGCATGATGGTGCTTATATCAAGCGCCAACGGCAAAAACGGTGCCACATGCAGCAACATGTGGCACCGATAATTATTTGCTGAT
>CAMPCZ010000079.1 GCA_946648015.1 uncultured Clostridia bacterium | reverse complement strand
GCGGTGATGGATAGAGTGGCCGATTGCGACTATATAGTCAAGGCCGCCGCTCCCGCCGACTACACCCCCAAACAACGCTTTGCGCACAAGTTCAAGGGGGATTCGCTTACCTTGGAATTGGTGAAAACGCCCGACATAGCCGCTGCGGTAGGGCAGGTCAAAGGCGATTGCAAATTGATCGCATTTGCCGCCGAAACGCAAGACTTAGTGGCCAATGCGCAAAGCAAATTGATCAAGAAGAATGCCGATATGGTGGTGGCCAACGATCTTACCCAAGAAGGTGCGGGTTTTGGCGTGGATACCAATATCGTAACGTTGGTGACGGCTGCCGGCGCGGAGCCTCTGCCCAAGATGAGCAAGGAAGCGTTGGCGCACGTCATATGGGATAGGGTGCTTACGTTGTGATAGCCGAAGTCATCGTAGACATATCCACGGCGGAGATAGACAAAGTGTTTGACTACGCGGTACCCGAAGATATGCAAGTTTCGGTGGGAGACCGCGTTTTTGTCGGATTCGGCCGCCAAAACATAGAGGGCATCGTCGTGGGGCTCAAAGAGCATAGCGACGTGCAAAAACTGCGCCCTATCGAGAGGCGTGCCGACGAGTTTACCGCCGTCATTCCCGAGATGGTGTGCCTTATGGACTATTTGGCCAAACGCTGGTTTTTGCGCAAGGCAGACGCATTGCGCCTTTTTGTACCGGCGCAAATGCGTGGTGGCAAAGTGCGCGAGTTGGAGCGACTGGCCGCCGCCATCAATCCCGATATTCCCATCGACCAAATGTTGTCGTCCATTCGCGCCAACGCAGTGGCACAACGCGGCCTTATCGCCCACCTTTCCACTTGCTCGTGGGAGTGGTGCTCGGCGCTGACGCAGCAATTCGGCGCGGGGGCTATCAAGGCGTTGCAAGACAAAGGGTACATATTGGTCGCTCCCAAAAAGGTGGGACGCAAACCCTACGGAGATTTGGTCGGCAATGCGCCAAAGGTTGCGCTTACGTCCGAGCAACAAGCCGCCGTCGACGTGGTCGGACAAAACCCAAGCGGCAAGTTTTTGATACACGGCGTAACGGGCAGCGGCAAGACCGAGGTGTATATGACCTGTATCGAGCGTTGCGTCAAGCAAGGCAAAGGCGCCATTATGCTGGTGCCCGAAATATCGCTGACTCCCCAAACGATGCAGCGTTTCCGCGGGCGGTTCGGCGCCGGGGTTGCGTTGTTGCACAGCGGGCTCTCTGCGGGCGAACGCTTCGACGAATGGCTGCGCATTTTGAGAGGGGAGGCCCGCATCGTGGTGGGTGCCCGTAGCGCCATATTCGCGCCTATCCAAAACGTGGGTATGGTGATCATAGACGAGGAGCATGACGGCAGTTACGTCAGCGAGTCCAATCCTCGCTACGAAACGATCGATATAGCCGAATTCCGCGCCAAATACAACGGCGCCGCCCTCATATTGGGCTCGGCCACGCCTTCGCTCGAGAGTTATCAAAAGGCACAAAACGGCGAGTATACCCTCATCAAAATGAGCAAACGCGTAGCCGACCGCGTGATGCCGTCCATGCAAATCGTGGATATGTGCGACGAGTTGCGGCGCGGCAACAAGTCCATATTGTCGGGCGCTCTGCTTGCGGGACTCAAAGAAACGTTGGAGCGCGGCCAGCAGGCGATGGTGTTTCTCAACCGCAGGGGCTATTCGAGTTTTATGATATGCCGCGAATGCGGCAACGTCATCAAATGCAAGTCGTGCGACGTCAGCCTTACGTGGCACCGAGAGGAAAACTTGCTCAAATGCCACTATTGCCGCAACCAATACCACGTGCCCACGGCGTGCCCCAAGTGCGGCTCTGCGTCCATTCGATACGGGCGCGACGGCACCGAAAAGGTGGTGGCAGACCTACAGGCGCATTTTCCTACGGCAAGGCTCTTGCGTATGGACAACGACACCACGCGGGGCAAGACGGGGCATTTGTCCATTTTGACCGCTTTCGGCAACGGTGAGGCGGACATATTGGTGGGCACGCAGATGATCGCCAAAGGCCATGACTTCTCCAACGTGACGTTCGTAGGCATTTTGGACGCCGATATGAGTTTGTACATAGGCGATTATCACAGCGTGGAGCGCACCTTTCAGTTGGTAACGCAGGTGGCCGGCCGCGCCGGACGGGACAAGTTGCCCGGGCGAGTCGTGTTGCAGAGTTATAGCCCCAAACACTATGTGTTTTACTTTGCGTCTCAGTACGACTACGAGGGCTTTTATAAAAAGGAAATCAACACCAGAGAGGTAACGGGCTTTCCGCCCTTTACCAAAATCGTGCGCATATTGGTGTTGTCCGACACCGAAGACGAGGCGTTTCGCTACGTCAAAAAGACGCTTGCCGCAGTCAAGGAGGTGGCCAATCGCTACCCCAACGAAGTCAGCCGCGTGCAGGGGATGCGCGCCCCCATCAGCCGTATGGAAAACAAATATCGCTTTCAGGTGATCATGCGGCTTGAGCGCGCGCACGAAAACGAAATAACCGCCATGATGTACCAAGCGGCGGTGGATAGCCTCGCAGGGTGCAACGTGCGTATGTTTTTTGAACAAAATCCGCAAAATATAACCTAAATTGACGCAAGGAAAAGGAGAGAATTATGGCATTGAGAGATATAGTAAAGGACGGCGACAGCACGTTGCGCAAGACGTGCCGCGAAGTAACCGTGTTCGATGAGAAATTGGGCCGCATATTGGACGATATGTTGGAAACCATGAACAAGGCCGACGGCGTAGGCCTTGCCGCGCCGCAAATCGGTATCTTGCGCCGTTTTGCCATTTGCTTGATGCAATCGCGCGAGGTGGTGGAATTGATCAACCCCACCTTGCTGGAGGCGTCTGGCGAGGAAGTTATGAAAGAGGGGTGTTTGTCGTGCCCCGACAAATATTTGCCCGTAAAGCGCGCCACCGACGTGCTCATACGGTATCAGGATCGACAGGGCCGTTGGGTCGAGCGCCGCTTCGAGGGGTTTGACGCCCGCGTTTGCCAACACGAGATGGATCACCTCGACGGCATACTGTTCTATGATAAAGCGCAAAATGACGAGTAGAATATTGTTTGCGGGCACACCCGATTTTGCATTGCCATCGTTGGAGGCGTTGGTAGACAACGGCTACCAAGTGGTGGGTGTATTGACACAGCCCGACCGAGTGGGTGCCAAAAACAAGTTGACGCCACCGCCTACCAAGGTGATGGCCGAGCGTTTGGGCATACCCGTTTTGCAGTTTGCCAAAGTGCGCCAAGAGGGCGTAGAAGCCATTCGCGCGCTCGCTCCCGACGTCATCGTAACGGCCGCCTACGGCCAAATCATTTCGCAAGAGATCATCGACATACCGCCATTGGGCGTCATCAACGTGCACGGCAGCCTATTGCCCGCGTTGCGCGGCGCCAGCCCCATACAGCAAGCGGTTTTGGACGGACTGACGACTACCGGCGTTACCATAATGCGCACGGCACTGGCCGTAGATAGCGGCGACGTCATCTTGCAAAAAGAGATACCTATCGGCAAGGACGAAACGGCCGGCGAATTGTTTGACCGTATGGCCGTATTGGGCGCATACGCATTGCTGGAAGCCTTGCCATCGATATTGGACGGCACCGCCGTATATACGCCTCAAGACCATAGCAAAGCCACGTTTTGCCGTATGCTCCAAAAAAATGACGGTCGCATAGATTGGCAGCGGACGGTAGCCGAAATAGGCAACCACGTGCGCGGTATGAATCCGTGGCCCTCCGCCTTTTGCGAGGTGAATGGAAAGTTGTTCAAGGTGTGGCGCGTGGCGAAGTACGACGACAAGGTATGCGCTCCTTGCGGCTCCGTAACCATAGCCGCTGCCAAAGAGGGTATCGTCGTGCAAGTGGCCGACGGCAGGGTATCGTTGGAAGAAGTTCAACCCGAGGGCGGACGTCGAATGAGTGGCAAAGAGTATATGGTTGGCCATAGCATTGCCATCGGAGAGGTGCTGAAGTGATCAATTACATTTTGTTTGCCTACAACGTGTTGGACGACGTGTATCGTCGCGGCGCATATGCGTCGGTAGCGCTAAGCGAGGTTTTGCCCGGTCTGGACGAGCGGGACAAAAAACAGGTGTCTCGGTTGGTGCGCGGCGTGCTGGAGCACGACTATGAGTTTGCCTATATGATAGCAAAGTTGTGCCCGAAGTCACCCAAAGCCGTCGTGCGCGTCATACTCAAATTGGGTATGTATCTCGTCAAATACACGCGCACCATGCCCGACTATGCCGCCGTCAACGAGACTGTCGAGCTGGCTAAGGCCGTCAAAAAGGATATGGCGGGTATGGTCAATGCCACCCTCAAACACTATGTGGAGGTGCAGGAGGATTTGCCCGAGACCGGGTTGGATAGTCTGTGCGTCAAAGCCAATATGCCGCCGTGGTTGGTGCAAAAGTATTTTGACCAATACGGCATAGAAGAGGGGACCAAACTCGTATTGGACAAATACAATCACACCCATTTGCGCTGGAACAACAAAACCTACTCGCGCTACCAACTGCGCAATTACATATTGGATAGGGGTTTGCCCGCCGTAGATACGCAGCACGGCTATTTGGTGGGCGCTACCGAGCCGTTTGCCGAGCTGATAGCCGCGGGCAAAGTGACGGTGCAGGCGTTGGATAGCGTGTATATATGCCGCGCACTGATGGAAAGTGGCATCAGCGGCAAAATACTGGACTTGTGCGCGGCTCCCGGCGGCAAAAGCGTTTATTTGGCCGAGCACAATCCCGACGCAGTGATCACCGCGTGCGACGTACACCCTCATCGCGTGCAACTGATAGAGGCGTACAAAAATCGCATGGGCGTAGCCAATCTCGAAACGATGGTACATGACGGCACCCAGCGGGTGGCCGAGTGGGAGCGGCAGTTCGACGCCGTGCTGGTAGACGCGCCCTGTAGCGGTTTGGGCGTGGTGGGCGCCAACCCGGACATCGTGCTCAATCGCACCGAGGCCGACCTTGCCGCCTTGCCCAAATTGCAAAGTAAGTTGCTTGCCGTCGGCGCCTCGTACGTCAAGCAATACGGCGTGTTGGTATACAGCACTTGCACCAATTTGCGCGAGGAGAATACCGATGTTGTACAGTCGTTTTTGTTGTCCAATCCCCAATTTGCTTTGGAGAGTATGAGCCAATTGCCCGACAACGACGGTATGTTGCAGTTTATGCCCGACGCCAAGGGCAACGAGGGCTTTTTCGTAGCCCGTATGCGTAGAAAGATATGAAACCACTACTCTCCGACTACACGTTAGAACAACTGCAAGCGCTATTGGCGGCTTTGGGTGAAAAACCTTTTCGCGCGAGGCAACTTTTCGAAGGCATACAGCAGGGCAAGGATTGGGACGAATTGACCAATGTAGGTAAAGCGCTCAAAGATAAGTTGAGCGCCGAATACGATTGCCAAGGCGTCAAAATAGTGCAAAAATTGGTGTCCAAAGACGGTACTTGCAAGTACCTATTCGCTTTGCGCGACGGCAATATCATAGAGGGCGTGGTGATGCGTTATCACTACGGCAATACCATTTGCATCAGCACGCAGGTGGGGTGTCGCATGAACTGCGGTTTTTGCGCTTCGGGTATAGACGGCTTGGTACGCAACCTGTCTGCCGGCGAAATGCTGGGCGAGGTGGTAGCCGCCAACCGCGACTTAGAGGGCGATATCAAAAAGCGCGCCATTACCAACGTTGTGTTGATGGGCAGCGGCGAGCCTATGGATAACTACGACAACGTTTCGTTGTTTTTGCGGTTGCTTATGGCGCCCGAGGGGCTGAATATCAGCTTGCGCAACGTCAGTTTGTCCACTTGCGGCTTGGTGAGTGGCGTAGATCGACTCATCGCCGACAAACTGTGGGTAACGCTCACCTTTTCGTTGCACGCCCCCAACGATCGCATTCGCTCGGGTCTGATGCCCGTCAACAAGGCGCACCCCATAGCCGAGGTAATGGCGGCGGCGAAGCGCTACTTCGAGGCGAGCGGCAGACGCGTCGTGTTCGAGTACACGCTCATCAAGGGGCAAAACGACAGCGATCAATGTGCATTGGAGTTGGCGCAACTGGTGCGCGGCTTTCCCACGCACGTCAACTTGATCGTGCTGAATTACGTCAAAGAAAAAGGGCTGCAAGCCACCGCTCGCGAGCGTGCCAAAGAGTTTTTGCAAATACTCGAAAAGAACGGCGTGTCGGCCACGATACGGCGCACGATGGGCGCGGATATAGAGGGTGCTTGCGGGCAGTTGAGGAGAAAATACATTGGCAACTAAAACACTGGAGGGTACCATTATAAAGGCCGTAGGCGGCATTTTCAAGGTGCAGACCGCCGCCAAAACATACAAATGCACGGCGCGCGGCATTCTCAAACGCGACGACAAACTCTACGTGGGCGACCGCGTTGTGCTTGCCGAAGAGCGCGGCACTTGGTACATACAAAGCGTGCTGCCGCGGCGCAACCTGTTGATTCGCCCCTACGTCAGCAACGTGGATTGCCTTGCCGTAGTGATATCTCCCGTTCCGCAATGCGATTGGGTGATGGTGGACAAAATGCTTCTGTCGGGTGAGGTGCACGGCATACGCGTGGCGTTGGTGTGCAACAAAAGCGACATGGATCACGATCTATACGACTATGCTTGTCGCGTATACGGCGATATGGCGGACGTCTATCGCGTCAGCGCCGAAACCGGCGAAGGGATACATTCGCTCGGCGCCGCGCTTGGCGGGGTGGTATGTTTGGCAGGGCAGTCTGCAGTGGGCAAAAGCAGCTTGATGAATGCGTTGGCCGACGTCGATTGCGAAACGGGCGGTCTAAGCAAAATACAGCGCGGGCGCAACACCACCCGTCATATCGAATTATTTCGCGTGCGCGAGGACTTGTGCATTATGGATACTTGCGGCTTTTCACTCTTGGAGGCGGAGGACGTCAAGGATAGCGAATTGGCGCTATACTACCCCGATTTCGTGCGATTGGGGCGGTGCAAATACAATATGTGTACGCATACGCAAGAGCCGGATTGCGTGGTCAAAGCGGCCGTTGCCGCGGGTACGCTGGACGAAGGCAGATACCAACGCTATCTGACAATATACAACGAATTGGTAGAGAGGAGAAAGAATAGTTATGATTAAAATCGCACCCAGTATACTTAGCGGCGACTTCGCCAATATGGGCCAATCTGTCAAGGACGCCACCCGTTGGGGCGCCGACTTTATACATTTCGACGTGATGGACGGCGTATTCGTGCCCAACCTTACTTTCGGTATGCCCATGTGCAAGGCGATACGTGCCTATACCGAGTTGCCCATCGACGCGCACCTGATGATCATCAAGCCCGAGCGTTACGTCGAGGCGTTTTGCGACGCCGGCGCCGATATCGTAACCTTTCACCCCGACGCCAGCGAGAATGTCGAGCGTGCTTTGGCCGCTATTCGGGCCAAGGGCAAACAATGCGGGCTTGTGCTCAATCCCGACAAAGGGGTGGAGTTGATCGCGCCCTATATGGACCAAGTGGACATCATCGTTTTGATGGGCGTATATGCCGGCTTCGGCGGGCAAAAATTTATCCCAGAGGTGTTGCAAAAGATAGAGAAAGTGCACGCCATGATTATGGCCACCGGTCGACCAATTATGCTGGAACTGGACGGCGGCGTAACCGAAGCCAATGCGCGCTCGATGACC
>CAMPCZ010000078.1 GCA_946648015.1 uncultured Clostridia bacterium | reverse complement strand
AGGTTGCATCGGCTTGGCGACCAAATGCAACGGAAGTTCGTATAACAAAACGGCGTGACACATAGTCACGCCGTTTTTGCTGTCGTAGTGCTTAGCAACCTGTCGTAGTGCTTAGCAACCGATGGCTTTGCCACCGGCGGCTACTATCATCTTGACTGCGTCCGCCGAAAAATCGTTGGCGATGACGGTCAGGGCTTTGGTTATGTTGCCTTTGGCCAGCACGATATAACCGTGTTGCTTGCGGGGGATAAGCCCTTTGGCTTCCAATGCGGCCAGGGTAACGGGTTCGTTTTCTTCAAACGTGGCGGAAAGCATACCGACGTATACCGTGCACATCGGGCCGTCTACGCGCGTGCGCGAACGCACTTCGATGAGCGCAAGCGCATCTTCGTCACTCATGGAGTTGTGCGCTTCCTCCGCGCTGATATTCACTTGCGGTATCTCTGCGGGCTCTTCCGGCTCCTCTTGGGCTGTGGCCTCGGCCACCGCTTGTTCTTGTACTTGCTCTTGTTCTTGCCCCTCGGCTTGCTCTTGTGCCTCGGCTTGTTCTTGCGCCTCGGCGGCCTCTTCGGCGGCCTCTATTTCGGCTACCGCCTCGTCCACGGCGATCTCGTCCGCTGCGTCTTCGGCCACGTCTACGACGTCGGTCATCACGGCCTCTTGGGGCGCTTCCACTTGGGTGGTGCATACGGATCCCTCATCAGCCGCTTGTATAGTGGCGGCGGCTGCGTCCGTCACTGCGGGGTGCTCGTCCACTGCGGGTTCTTCGTCGGCGGGGACAAGAGGCACCTCTTTGGTGCGTTTGAAATAGTTGTATGCGCACGCTATCAACAATATGGCCAAGGCAATGGAGCCTAGGACGATGGTGGCGGTCACGCCTTCTTTGTTGCCCATAGCGTAGCTTGCGCCCGCTATGCCCACAACCAGCGCTACGATGAGCACGGTGCCCATAATGGCCCAAGCGAGGGCGCGGTTGACTATTTTGCGTGCGTTGTTGGTCGAAATGTTGTTCATTGTGTCCTCCTAAGTATTATACGCCGACAAAGGCATTCTATCCCACGGGTATAAATAGAGTCTAATTTGGTACGTTCGCGAATACGATAGGATACCAAGCCAATATATTGTATCAAAATAATCGCCAAAAGGCAATATAAATTATACTTTTTAGCGATGTTTTGTATAATACCGCGTCGTTATGGTTGACGGTATCTGTAAATTTTGGTATAATTGTATACATAAATTCAAATAGTGGAGACAAACAATGGTAGAAATTTCCGAAAAGTCGAATTTGTTGGAACAGAAGATCGTGCGCTATCGGTTGCAAGAGGTGGACGAGCCCAACCTATATCGCGACATCTTTCCCTATACCGAGGTGCCGCGCATCGCATTTAACCATCGCCGCGTCAACATCAATATGCCGCGCGATATTTGGATAACCGATACCACCTTCCGCGACGGACAGCAATCGGTGGAACCGTACACGGTGCAACAGATCGTGGACTTGTACAAGCTGATGAGCCGATTGTCCGGCCCATACGGTATCATTCGGCAGACCGAGTTTTTCGTGTACAGCAAAAAGGATCGCGAAGCGTTGGAAAAATGCCGCGAATTGGGGCTGAAGTTTCCCGAGATCACCACTTGGATACGCGCCAGCAAGGAGGATTTTAAGTTGGTGCGCGATCTTGGCATACGCGAGACGGGCATTTTGGTGAGTTGCAGCGACTATCACATCTTCAAAAAGATGAAGAGCAACCGCAAGGAGATCATGGACAAATACCTTGCCACCATAGGCGAGGCATTCGAGGCCGGCGTAATGCCGCGGTGCCATTTGGAAGACTTGACGCGCGCCGATTTTTACGGCTTTGTGGTGCCCTTTGTCAACGAAGTGATGAAAATGAGCCGCGACGCCGATATACCCGTGCGTATACGCGCTTGCGATACCATGGGCTATGGCATACCCTATCCCGAGGTGGAGATACCGCGCAGCGTGCCCGGCATCATATACGGCTTGCAGCACTATTCGGACGTGCCCAGCGAGATGCTCGAGTGGCACGGACACAACGACTTCTACAAAGCCGTGACCAACGCCACCACGGCTTGGCTCTACGGCGCTTGCGGCGTCAACTGCTCGCTGTTGGGTATTGGTGAGCGCACGGGCAACGTGCCCTTGGAGGCAATGGTCTTTGAGTATGCCGGGCTTAGGGGCAGTTTTGACGGTATGGACCCCACCGCCATCACCGATATCGCCGACTATTTTCGCAAAGAGATAGGCTACAAAGTGCCGCCTATGACGCCTTTTGTGGGGCGCAACTTCAACGTGACGCGTGCGGGCATTCACGCCGACGGTTTGCTCAAGGACGAGGAAATATACAATATTTTCGACACCACCAAGATACTCAACCGCCGTCCCACCGTTATGCTGGGGCAAAACTCGGGCTTGGCCGGCATTGCCTATTGGATCAATGAAAACTACAACTTGTCGCCCGCCGAGGCGATAGACAAGCACGACCCCTTGGTGGCCGCCGTCAAAGAGTGGATAGACGCCGAATACGCCGACGGCAGACAGACTACGTTGTCCGTGGCGGAGTTGGAAGAGAAAATAGAGGCTCTGTCCCAAGGCAAATTGAGAAGACTGTAGAGAGGTATATATGTTCGAACACAAAACCATATCTTTATCCGACCAAGTATTCGAGCGTCTGGAGGACGAGATCCTTTGGGGAAACTACCAGCGCGGCGATACCCTGACCGAAATGAAATTGGTGGCCGATTTGGGCGTATCGCGCACGCCCATACGCGACGCATTGCACCGCTTGGAGCAGGAGCGTCTTATAGAGATCACGCCGCGCGGCATTTTGGTGCTGGGCATCACCAAAAAGGACTTGGCCGATATCTACGCCATTCGCATTCGCGTAGAGGGACTGGCCGCCCGCGAGGCCGCTAAATATATCACCGAACAGCAACTCAACGAACTCAAGGAAACGTTGGATCTGCAAGAGTTTTACGTCGGCAAGCAAAACCCCGACAGCATCAAGGGCATGGATAGTCAATTCCATCGCCAGATCTATCAATTCAGTGGCAGCAATATATTGTACGACACATTGATACCGTTGCACAAAAAGATACAGCGCTATCGCCGCGCCGCCGTTTCGGTGAGCGAGCGTGCCAAGGAGTCTCTTACCGAGCACCGCGCCATCTATGAGGCCCTGAGTAGACACGACCCCGCCGATGCGGATCGTTTGATGATAGAACACGTGCGCAAAGCGCGCGACTATACGTTGGAACAGGAGGATAGGCTCTGATGGGATACACCTTAGCGCAAAAGATAATCAAGTCGCACCTCGTATCGGGCGAAATGGCGGTGGGCAACGAGATAGCGTTGCGCATCGACCAAACGCTTACGCAAGACGCCACGGGCACTATGGCCTATCTCGAATTCGAGAGCATGGGCGTACCGCGCGTGCGCACCGAGCGCAGCGTAGCGTATATAGACCACAACACCTTGCAGTCGGGCTTTGAAAACGCGGACGACCACCGCTATATTCAGTCGGTGGCCGCCAAGCACGGCATTTGGTTCTCGCGCCCCGGCAACGGTATATGCCACCAAGTGCATCTCGAGCGTTTCGGCGTGCCCGGCAAAACCCTTATCGGCTCGGACAGCCACACGCCCACGGGCGGCGGCATTGGAATGCTGGCATTTGGCGCGGGCGGTATGGACGTGGCCGTCGCCATGGGTGGCGGCGCCTACTATATCACCATGCCCAAGATGTTCAAGGTCAATTTGACGGGGCGGTTGCAACCCTTCGTTACCGCCAAAGACGTCAGTCTCGAAATATTGCGCATACTGTCCGTCAAGGGCGGCGTAGGCGCCATCATCGAGTGGGGCGGCGAGGGGATAGCCTCTTTGTCCGTACCCGAGCGCGCTACCATCACCAATATGGGCACAGAGTTGGGGGCTACCACCTCGATATTCCCTTCCGACGAGGTGACGCGCGCCTTTTTGGCCGCAGAGGGCAGAGAGGCCGACTACGTGCCTTTGGCCGCCGATCCCGACGCCTGCTACGACCGCGTTATCGACATCGATCTGAATACGTTGGAGCCTCTTATCGCTTGTCCGCACAGTCCCGACAACGTGGTGAAAGTGGCGTCGCTTGCCGGCACCAAGGTGGACCAAGTGTGCGTGGGCAGTTGCACCAATTCCTCTTTGATGGATATGTACAAGGTGGCGGCTTTGCTCAAAGGACGCACCATCAGCCCCGACGTGAGTATGTCGGTGTCGCCCGGCAGCAAGCAGGTGCTCAAAATGCTGGCTTCGTCGGGGGCTCTTTCGGACATTTTGTCTGCGGGCGCCAGGTTGTTGGAATGTGCCTGCGGGCCCTGTATCGGCATGGGTTTTTCGCCCAATTCGGCGGGCGTCAGCCTGCGCACCTTCAACCGCAACTTTTTGGGGCGTAGCGGTACCGCCGACGCAAAAGTGTATTTGGTATCGCCCGAGACGGCCGTAGCGGCGGCGTTGACCGGCACCATCACCGACCCTCGCACCTTGGGTGCAATGCCCCATATTGCCATGCCCGATCGCTTTGTGGTGGACGACAGCGCCGTGCTTGCGCCCGCCGACCCCGAGTCGGCCAAAGCGTTGCCTATTTTGCGCGGGCCCAATATCAAACCTTTTCCCGAAGCGCGGCCGCAACTCGATTCGCTCCGAGCCGAGTTGGTGTTGAAGGTCGGCGACAACATCACCACCGATCACATCATGCCCGCAGGGGCCAAAATATTGCCCTATCGCAGCAATATCCCCTACCTATCGCAATTTTGCTTTGCCGTGTGCGACAAGACCTTTGCCGCCCGTGCGCAAGAGGCAGGCGAGAGTATAGTGGTAGGCGGCAGCAACTACGGCCAAGGCTCCTCGCGCGAGCACGCGGCCTTGGTGCCCCTCTATTTGGGCGTGCGCGCCGTAGTCGCCAAGAGCTTTGCGCGCATACACGTCGCCAACCTGATCAACGCGGGCATCATGCCGCTGACCTTTGCCAACCCCGACGACTACGACAAAATCGCCCAAGGCGACCGCCTGTCGATCCACTGCGTTTGGCAGGGCATGGAGACGGGCACGATGACCCTTGAGGACGAAACCAACGGTGCAAAGATCACTCTGTCGTGCCACTTCACCGACAGACAAAAGGCAATATTGAAGGCAGGCGGCTTGCTGGCGTATACCGGCACGCAATTACAATAGGAGAAAGATATGGATCAACAAGTAGAACAAGCAGTAGCGGCTTTTCGCTCCCTTTTGCAAGAACAGTTGGCACGCGTCGACGCGATGGCGCACGCCAAAGCGCCCACCGATTGGCAAAAAGCGGCGCATATCGTCATTGGCATTTGCCCCGGCGACGGCATAGGTCCCATTTTGATGCGCGAAACGAGGCGCATAATGGAATATATGTTGCAAGATGAGATCGCTTCGGGACGGGTGGAGTTGCGCAATATCGACGGGCTTACCATCGAAAACAGGCAGGCCGTGGGCAAGGCCATACCCGACGACGTTTTGTCCGCCATCAAGGCTTGCGACGTAGTGCTCAAAGGCCCCACTACCACACCCAAGGGCGGAACGCTCGAGAGTGCCAACGTGGCCATGCGGCGCGAGCTGGATCTGTATGCCAACGTGCGCCCCGTGGTGGTGCCGCAAGAGGGCATAGATTGGACGTTTTTCCGCGAAAATACCGAGGGCGAATACGTGTTGGGTAGCCGTGGCATCGAGATAGAGGGGCAGTTGGCTATGGACTTTAAGGTGACCACTGACCTGGGCACCAAGCGCATAGCGCGCGCGGCCTTTGAATATGCCCGTCAAAACGGCAAAACGCACGTGGCCATCGTTACCAAAGCCAATATTATGAAGAAAACCGACGGCAAGTTTTCGCAGTTGTGCCACGAAATAGCCGCCGAGTACCCCGACATCGTGGCCGAGGACTATTATATAGACATTATGACGGCTAATTTGGTCAACGAGCGCACCCGCAACAAGTACCAAGTGTTTGTGCTTCCCAACCTCTACGGCGACATTATCACCGACGAGGCGGCGCAAATACAAGGCGGCGTGGGCACGGCAGGCAGCGCCAATTTGGGCGATAACTACGCTATGTTCGAGGCCATACACGGCTCGGGCTTGCGCATGATGGAGGAGGGGCGCGGCGAATATGCCAATCCATCCAGCGTGCTCAAAGCCACGGCGATGTTGATGCGCCACATAGGCTACGCCGACAAAGCGGACAAGTTGGAGAACGCGCTACTTGTGTGCAACGAGAGCGAAAGACGATTGGTGATGACGGGTAACGCCACCGGTGCCACCTGCAAAGAGTTTGCCGACTATATTATGGAAAAACTCTAAACCGCACGAAAACAAAAATCGCTCCCCGCCGGGAGCGATTTTTTGTACTTTGCCCGTATCTGTTGTGGAAAGACGCGCTTCTATGAGTTCATACCGGCGGGGGCGAAATGGTTGTATTCGTCCATATCGCGCTGGGTGATGCTGGGTTTGCGCTTGGCAAAAGCGGCTTCCATCATACCTTTGCTTACCGGCACGATCTCTTCGGGCAAGCCCTGCCGCTCGCGGCGCATGGTTTCTTCTACCGCCATGCGGCACGCTTCTTCTATGATGCCGCAGATATCGGCCGCCGAGTAGTAGTTTTTATCCTCGAGGCCCTTGGTCTTGCCGACAAACAAATCTACGGTATAGCCCTCCACACCCTCCTCGGTAGGAATGTCTTTGAGACGGTTGCGCACAATGGCCTCTATGGCAGGGCCGTCGGGGGGCGCAATGTGCACCAAGTGCGAAAAGCGTTTGTAACGCAGATACGCGGGGTCTATGTCCCAAGGACGGTTGGTGGCCGCTATCATAATGCGCCTACTGCCGTCTACGCCCTCGCCGTTCATGCGCTGCAACAACTCGCTGGTAACGGCGGACTTGTAGTCCTTGGCGTCTTTGTCGCGGCGACTGAATATGGACTCGCATTCGTCCACGAACAAGATGGCGCCCTCGCTGAATGCGCTGATGTCGTCAAATATCTGCTTGACCGCTTGCTCCGAAGCGCCCACGTAGGACTTGAAAATATCCGCGGGGCTTATGACAAATAGGGGCAGTTGCATTTCGTGCGCTATGGCCTCGGCAAACATCGTTTTGCCTGTGCCGGGTGCGCCATACATCATCATGCCCAGCCCGCCCGTTATCTTGTACACGTCAAACAATTTGGGGTGTTTGGCCAAAAAAATGAAACTACGTACCACCTCTTTGACGTCCTCTTGCCCCTTGATGTCGTCCAGCGTGGTGGAGGGCATCTCACTCTTGATGCTGGAGCCGTATTTTTTGGCGTTGTCTATATAGTTGGACGAGCGCTTGCGCAGTTTGGCCACTATGTCGTCCCGTCCGCTCAGTTCCACCAGTTCCTCCTCCAGGCTTGCGTCCTCGCCTACGGCGCGCAACATGGAGATGCAATAGCTGGCCGCGCTGAGGTACAGCGTGCTGATGGTGGCTTTGATGGCGGGGTATTCCAGCGAGTTTTCGGGTTTGGCCAATTCGGCCTTTTTCTCTTCGATTTGGTCAAAGAGCAATTGATAGCCGTCCCACATTTCCTTGAGCGTCTTGGGCTCTTTGTCTTTGGTCGAAGCGCCTCGCGTTCTCTTGATGGTGTCTGCCATAGCCTACCCCCGTCAGTCGTCCCACTTGTCGCTGCCGGTGGGCTTGCCGCTGCCGCCCTGGGGTGCGTTGCCGCCCGACGTGCCGTCGGTGCCTTGGGGTTGCTCCCCGCTCGGCGTGCCTTT
>CAMPCZ010000077.1 GCA_946648015.1 uncultured Clostridia bacterium | reverse complement strand
ATGGGCTTTGCCGAATACTATCTGATCGTATGGGACTTTATCCACTATGCCAAGACGCACGGCATACCAGTGGGAGCGGGCCGCGGCTCGGGCGTAGGCTCTATCGTGGCTTATGCCATAGGCATCACCAACGTGGACCCCTTGCGCTACAATTTGATATTCGAGCGCTTCCTCAACAAAGAGCGCGTGTCTATGCCCGATTTTGACGTGGACATTTGTTCGGAAGGGCGCGAGAAGGTCATAGAGTACGTGCGCGATCGCTACGGACGCGACAAGGTAACGCAGATCATCACCTTCGGCACGTTGGCCGCCAAGCAGGCTATCAAGGACGTGGCGCGCGTATATCGCATACCCTTTGCCGAGGTGGAAAAAATAACCAAACCCATACCCAATATGCCGGGCATTTGCCTCAAAGGCGTGCTGGGTAAGTACGACCCCAACAACAAAAAAGAGGCGGATAAATACAATCCCATGCGGTCGAATGATCTGATAGAGTTGTACAATACCGATTCTACCGTGCGCATGGTGGTGGATATGGCCGAAAAGTTGGAGGGTATGCCGCGCAATACGGGTATGCACGCGGCAGGCGTCGTCATTTGTTCGGAGCCGGTGGCCGATCATATTCCGTTGCAACAGAACGACGGTATCATCACCACCCAATTTCCCAAGGATCAGGTAGAGGAATTGGGTATGCTCAAAATGGACTTTTTGGGGCTTACCAACCTTACCGACCTCAAAAAGTGCAAAGAGTACATCAAACGAAACACGGGCAAAGACGTCGATTTTGCCGAGCTGGGCTACGACGATCCCAAGGTATACGACCTGATCGGACAAGGCGAAACGGACGCCGTGTTCCAGCTGGAGGGCGGCGGCATGAAGAAGTTTATGCGCGATCTGCACCCCTCCTCGATGGAGGATATCATAGCAGGTATATCGCTATATCGTCCCGGCCCCATGGATAGCATACCCGACTACGTGCGCAACAAAAAGAACCCCTCTTGCATCAAATACATCGACCCCCGCCTCGAGCCGATTTTGAGCAATACGTACGGTGTTATCGTATACCAAGAGCAGGTGATGGACATCGTGCGCGTTATCGGCGGTTACAGCTACGGTCGCGCCGATATTTTGCGGCGTATAATGAGCAAAAAGAAGCAAAAAGAGATGGAGATACAAAAGCACATCTTTTTGGTGGGTCAGCCCGGCGATGAAAAGAACAGCCCCGTCGAGGGCGCCATCAAGCGGGGCATGAGCGAGGAGAACGCCGTCAAACTATTCAACGATATGGCCTCCTTTGCCAAATACGCCTTTAATAAGTCGCACGCCGCGGCCTACGCCGTGTTGAGTTACGAAACGGCATATATGAAACTCTACTACCCCAAAGAGTTCATTACCGCCGTTATGAATGACCGCATCGACAAGCCCGACGAAAAGGAAAAATATTTGACCTATTTGCGCGAGCACGGCGTGGAGATATTGCCGCCTTCCGTCAATCACAGCGATACTTGGTTTTATACCGACGGCAAAACGGTGCGCTACGGCCTGACTTGTATCAAGGGCGTGGGCGAGGACGCCAGCATCAAGATGGTGGAAGAGCGCGAGCGCGGTGGTGAGTACAAGAGCTTGCAGGACTTGTTGACCAGGCAAGAGACCATGCCCAACAAGACTATGATCGAAAACCTCATCAAGGCGGGCGCGATGGATTGCTTCGGCGAAACGCGAGCGACCTTGCTGTCGAATTACGAAAAGATAACCGCGGCAATATTGGCCGACCGTAAAAAGAGCGCCAGCGGGCAACTATCTTTGTTTGACGATATGTTTGATATGGGCGTTACGGCCGAGGTGGAATTGGTGCGTATGCCCGAGATGGAGCGAGACCTGTTGCTCGAAAACGAAAAGGACCTGCTCAACGTGTATATGTCGGGCCACCCCTTGGACGCCTATCGCGACGACTACAATTCGGTGCCCTTCCATTTGGGCGCGCTGAAAGAGGACGTGGCCGAGGTGGTAGAGGGCGACGAAGACGGCGTGGTGGAAGACGATAGTTTGGGCCAATACAACAACCAACAGGTGGTGGTGGCCGGTATGATAAACAATATCGTCAAAAAACCCGACAAAAACGGCAACGACTTTGTGTCGGGCACGTTGGCTGACCTTACGGGTGCGGTGGAGTTTGTGTGTTTCTCGCGTACCTATGCCAAGTATCGACCCTTGTTGGACAAACGCGCCATCGTCAAGATGGAGGGTAGGCTATCCTACCGCGACAATCGCTATAGCCTCAGCGTGCAATCCGTGTCCGACTGGCACAAGAACGCGCGCGCCGCTACTTCGCCTGTTTTGGAGCAGGAGGCGGTGCCCTCGGGCGCGGACTATGCGTTGGTGCTTACCGTCAATACGCGTGCCGAACAAGACAAGATAAAGTCGATATTGCAGGCCTATCCCGGGGATATGGCGGTGTATATGCTTATAGGCGGCCGTTACTATTTGGCCGACGACAAATTCTATCCGTCCAAGGCGGCATTGGCCGAGTGCAAGGCGGCGGTGGGTGAAGGGGGCGTCGTGCTCAAACCCCTCAAAAAGTAAAGAGAATGCTATAGAAAAACCCGTGCGCAACGGGTTTTTTGTTGCAAAAATGCCATGGGCTACGCAATACCGCTCGCAATATGCGTTTTTTACTAAAAAGTGGTAGCCATCGCGCGCGCATATATGCTATAATGTTAGGCGGCTATAAGAAATCGGCTTATGGAGGAAAACAATGAGAATAGCGGTTATGACGTCGGGCGGCGACGCGCCCGGCATGAATGCGGCAATACGCGGCGTAGTACGTTGCGCAGCCTACGATGACATAGAGGTCTTTGGCATCGAGCGCGGTTACAAAGGCCTTATCGACAATGAGTTGCAACTGATGAGCAAACGCTCGGTTTCGGGCATCATACAGCGCGGCGGCACTATGTTGATGACTGCGCGTTGCCCCGAATTTATGCAGTATGAGTACCGTCGCAAAGCGGCCGAGGTGCTGACTTCGCGCGGTATAGACGGGCTGGTCGTGATAGGCGGCGACGGCTCCTTTTCGGGTATGCGGGTGCTGTACGAAGAGTTCGGCATCAAGTGCGTGGGTATCCCCGGCACGATAGACAACGATTTGGCATACACCGACTATACGTTGGGGTTTGATACCGCAGTCAACACGGTGGTGTCGGCCATCAACAACTTGCGTGATACGATGAGCAGCCACGAGCGCGTGGTAGTGGTGCAGGTGATGGGCAGAGCGTGCGGTGATATTGCCCTCTATGCCGGTGTTGCCGGCGGTGCCGAGGTGATATTGGTGCCCGAGCACGAGGTCAATTTCGACGAAGTGGCGCGCCGCCTTACCATCAACAAACGCGCCGGCAAAAAGTCGGCTATCGTTATGTTGGCCGAGGGCGCTTGCCCCATAGATACCGTCATCACAGAGCTGCGCGAGCGCACCGATCTGTCGGTAAAATCTACGGTGCTCGGCTATATTCAACGCGGTGGCGTGCCCACTATGGCAGACCGTGTGTTGGCCAGCCGCTTGTCGGCGCGTGCGGTAGAGTTGTTGGCCCAAGGTATCGGCGGCCGCGTTGTCGGCGTGCGCAATAACCAAGTGATAGACGAAGACGTGAGCGAAGCGTTGGCTATGCCTCGCCGCGTAGAGGAAGATTTGTATCAATTAGCAGGCATTTTGAGCCTGTAAACATAGGAAAGTTTTAGGGAGGTATTATATGAGCAAATTAGTAGGCGCGGCCATTTTCGGCCAATCGGGTGGCCCCAGCAGTGTCATCAACAGTTCGGCGGCAGGTGTGTTTATCGAGGCCCTCAAGCATAGCGACGTCATCACCAACGTGTACGGTGCGGCGCACGGTATCAAGGGTATATTGGACGAGCAATTCTACGACATCGGCCAAGAGGATATGCACGAATTGGAGCTTTTGCGCAACACGCCCAGCTCGGCTTTGGGCTCGGTGCGCTACAAACTCAAAGCGGCGGACGTGGACGACACCGACTACAAACGCTTGCTCGAAGTGTTTAAGAAATACAACATTCGCTACTTCTTCTACAACGGTGGCAACGACAGCATGGATACCTGCAACAAGGTCAGCAAATATATGCAACAGTCGGGCTACGAGTGCCGCGTGATAGGCGTACCCAAAACCATAGACAACGACTTGTTCGGCACAGACCATTGCCCCGGCTACGGCTCTGCGGCCAAATACATCGCCACTTCCATTATGGAACTCAAGTTGGACGCCACCGTGTACAATACGGGTATGGTGTGCGTGCTGGAAGTTATGGGTCGCAACGCGGGTTGGTTGACCGCCGCAGCGCAGTTGGCTACCTACAAGGGCTTGGGCGCGGATCTCATCTATTTGCCCGAAACTCCCTTTGATGTGGACGAGTTTTTGGCCTCTGTCAAAGACGTTTGCGCCAAAAATAACAACAAATGCATGGTGGTCGTCAGCGAAGGCATCAAAAATGCAGAAGGCAAATACGTTGGCGAATTCGTGGCAAGCAAAACCGACCTTTTCGGCCATGCACAGTTGGGCGGCGTAGGTCAAATGCTCGCCGATATAATCAAAAACGAGTTGGGCGTCAAAGTGCGCGCCATTGAGTTCAGTTTGTTGCAACGCTGCGCCGCGCATCTTGCCAGCAAGGTGGACGTAGACGAGGCGTTTGCCTCGGGTGCCTACGCTGTGCAAGCCGCCGTCGCGGGCGAGACCGACAAGATGGTCATTTTGCAACGCGATTACAGCGCCAAAGAGTACAAGTGCGTGCCCGCTTTGATGGACGTGGCTCTGGCCGCCAACACCGAGAAGAAAATACCGCAAGAGTGGATATTGCCCGCGGGCAAGGGTCTCACGCAAGAGTACATAGACTATGCTTTGCCTCTCATTCAGGGCGATAGCAAGGCCCCTCTCGAGGACGGCCTGCCTCGTTTCGCACACCTCAAAAAGGTGCTCGTCAAATAAGGAGATAGTATGAAAACCATTCTTGTTACCGGCGGTACGGGTTATATCGGTTCGCACACCGTGGTGGAGTTGATACAGGCAGGGTACGAGGTAGTCATTCTCGACAACCTGTCCAACAGCAAAGAGTCGGTGGTGGACAGCATCTGCACGATTACGGGCGTGCGCCCCGCGTTTTATCGTTGCGACATTTTGGATACCGAAGGTATGCGCGCTATTTTCAAAGCGCATTCCTTCGACGCCGTCATTCACTTCGCAGGACTCAAGGCGGTGGGTGAGAGCGTGCGCCTGCCTCTCAAGTATTATGAGAACAATATTACGGGCACCGTGCATCTGCTCGAAGTCATGCGCGAAATGGGCGTGAAAAACTTGGTCTTCTCCTCGTCGGCTACGGTGTATGGCAAGCCGCACGCCGTTCCCATCAAAGAGGACTTTCCCGTGGGCGGTTGCACCAACCCTTACGGCAAGACAAAGTATTTCATCGAGGAGATCTTGCGCGATTTGGCGGTGGCCGATCCCACCTTCAATATTGCGTTGTTGCGCTACTTCAATCCCGTTGGCGCGCACGAAAGTGGTTTGATCGGCGAAAATCCCAATGGCATTCCCAACAACTTGATGCCCTATATCACCCAAGTGGCCATAGGCAAGTTGGATCATTTGCGCGTGTTCGGGGCCGATTATAATACCCACGACGGTACGGGCGTGCGCGACTATATCCACGTGGTGGATTTGGCCAAAGGCCACCTTTGCGCCCTCAAAAAATTGGAAACCACGGGCGCGGGGGTGTATACCTACAACTTGGGCACGGGCACGGGGTATAGCGTGCTGGATATGGTCAAGGCGTTCTCCAAGGTGTTGGGTAGACAGTTGCCATACGAAATCGTCGAGCGCCGTCCCGGCGACATAGACGCCTGCTATGCCGACCCCACCAAAGCAAAAGAGGAGCTTGGCTTCGAAGCGCAATACGATCTCGAAAAGATGTGTGCCGACAGTTGGCACTTCCAGCAAATGATAGGCACCAAATAAGCGATGCGAATAATAGGCGGCCGTTGCGTCGCCTATTTTGATGGAATGAAGCAGAATGACATTCTCACTTTGCAAATACGCGACGTCGGTATGTGCGGCGAGGGTATAGCCTCCTACGAGGACTATACCGTTTTTGTCCCGTTTGCCTTGCCCGACGAACGCGTGGAGGTAAAAGTCGACTATGTCAAGCGCAATTTGGCCTACGCCACTTTGCGGCGCGTGTTGGCGCCATCTGCCTCTCGAGTGGCCGTGCCTTGCGGCAAATACGGTCGATGCGGCGGGTGTGATTTGATGCACGCCGATTATGGCTTGCAACTCGAGATAAAGCGCAAAATCGTCGCCACCGCGCTGCAAAAAGCCAAAGTGGACGCCACCGTTTTGCCCACCGTTGCCAGCCCCAAACGATTGGGCTATCGCAACAAGATCGCTTTGCCGTTCGGCATGGCAGAGGGCAGGATAACCGTCGGTTTTTACCGCGAGGGCACGCACCAAGTGGTGGGTATCAGGCAATGCGTTTTGCACGAGGCATGGGCGGCCGCGCTGATCGAGGTGACCTTGCGTTGGGCGGAACAATACCGCTTGCAAGTGTACGACAGTGCCACGGGCAAGGGGTTGCTGCGCCATTTGGTGGCCAGACATTTGGGCAACCATACCGACGTAACGATGGTGATCAACGCCGATAATTTGCCTTTTTGGCGGCAATATGCGGCTGCGCTTGGCGAGGTTTTGCCCGAATATAGCCTATATATATCGACCAACACGCGGCGCAACAACGTCATCATGGGCGATAGGGTGCGTCTCGTAGCGGGCGAACCCTATTCGCATACAATAGAGGGCGTGTCGGTCGAAGTCAATCCGCTCAGTTTTTTGCAAGTCAACGACGACGTGTGCGCGGCTATCTATCGCCGCGTGCGAGAGGTGATTGAACCCCGTGCGGGCAAAATAGTGGTGGACGCCTTTGCCGGCATAGGTACTTTGGGTGCCACGTTAGCAAAAGATGGCGCCGACGTGTACAATATAGAGATTGTACCCGAGGCCATAGAGGACGCCGACCGATTGTATCGTAAAAACGGCCTTACAGGGCACAATTTGTGCGGCGACAGTGCCGTGTTGTTGCCCGAAGTGCTGCGCAAAGTCGGACAAAATGCGCCCGCTGTACACGAAATGCACCTGCGGCGGCCCTATTTCGAGGCTATATGTGCGGGGCACAAGCGTTACGAATTGCGCTTGGCGGACGAAAAGCGAAGACGGATAGCGTCGGGCGACCTGATCCGCTTCGACTGCGAGGGCGAAGCGCTGTATTGTCGTGTAACGTCCACCGCAGTCTTCCCCGACTTTGCCGCGTTGTTTGCGGCTATCGGCACTGCCGATGCCGTGGATAGCGCTTGTACGGCCTTGCCTGCCGCCGCCTCTATGGACGAGTTTTATACGTCCGAAATGATTGAGCGGTACGGCGCTATGGCTATTGGTGTGGAGCCTATCAACATAGTGGGCATATACGTGGTGCTGGACCCGCCGCGCAAAGGGTGCCCCGAGGCGGTAGTGCAGTCGCTGGTATCGCTGGGGAAAGAGCCTTCTGCGGATTTTGTCAAGCAAAACGCCGCTTGGCCCGTGGTGACCATGCCCTATGTACAGCAAGTAGTCTACATCAGTTGCAATCCCGCAACTTTGGCGCGCGATTTGGCCATATTGCAGTCGGTGTACAGAGTGGCATCGGTGCAACCGTATGATATGTTTCCGCAGACACGACATGTCGAGACGCTGTGCTTGCTTCGCAAGCAATGAATTGCAACCTAACGGTTGCGTGAATTGACCTA
>CAMPCZ010000076.1 GCA_946648015.1 uncultured Clostridia bacterium | reverse complement strand
GTGTTAAATTGTTTCTTCCTTGCCATAAAAAATGCACCTCCAAAAGTTTTTCATTACTGTCCAACTTTTGGGGTGCACTTCACAATCACGTCAGACTATCTTTTTTGTATCAGAACGATATTTTTACGCCGAAATAATCACGGGTAAAAAATAATACGAACTCCGATTTTCCGTCAGGGTTCGTATTATTCTTGTTTGGTGCGGATAGCAGGACTTGAACCTGTATGAAGTTGCCCCCATTAGAACCTGAATCTAACGCGTCTACCAATTCCGCCATATCCGCAAGCGTGTTGTGTTGTTAGCAATTCGGGGCAAAGGCTTTCGCCTCAACGCAGTATTTATTGTATGCAAATTCCAATCGTTTGTCAATGATTTGCGGGCATTTTTCGGCAATAATTCGTAATAAATGTTTCGCTTTGCACAAAATAATTCGCAATCAATGTTTCGCTTTGTACAAATGGTAGCGCGTATCGCGCAAGAATCCGAGGGCAGGGGCTCGCTTAGTCAGGCCAAACACAGCACCAAACCCGTAATGATGGCGGCCACAAGGGCAATAGTCGGCAATAATATGCTATATACGGTGGGCACCGCTTTGTTGCGTTGGCGCTTTTGATCGGGCGCATTGGCTTCATCGAAATGATAGGTGCGCTCATAGCGCAGTACGCGCGCTTTGCGCAATGCCTGCACGATGGCAGGTACTATCACTACGTAGCTAACCGCCTCCACCACCGTGTTGACGGCTACCACTGCCGCAAGAATATAGCGGAAGTCGATGATCAAGCCGCCGAGATTGCGCCCGTGGGCGAATGCAAACATCATGCCCAAAAAGCCTATGGTATTGGTAAGCACGCCGCACAGCGTGGCTACCGCCGATTGCAAATAGTTGCGCGAAAAGCGTTTGAAGCGGGAGCCTTCCACCGATTTGCCGAGATACTCGCGTTTGGCATTGAGGCGGGCAAAGCCTGCCGCAACTGCGCCGCAAACCAAGCCGACCAAGGTGCGCGGTAGCACCGTCACCAGCGGGTTAAACGCGATTACGCCGGCACCCTCCACGCCCGACATTTGTATGACGCCTATCACAAAAGAGGTAAGGCCGAATACCGTGCCCAAGATGACGCCGCTCTTTACGTCGCGCAGTTGTGCCACCACCAGCACGGGTATCAGGCCCAGTGCCAGCGAAAGGGGCAGACCAAACACGCGCAAACCCTCGGCAAGAGCCTGCAGTACGATGATGAGCGCCGCAGACACGCCCAAGATGGCTATGGATTTATTGCGCTCGCGTTTTTGTTCTCTATTAGTTTGTTTCATCCTTTATATGTCCTTTTGGCGAGACCGTGATGGTCCGAAATTCGGTATATAGTACCATTCCGCTCTTTTTTGATGGATGGTGTTTGACATGTTTGCGCAGGGTGTAGTCTACTTCGACTTTGGCGTTTTGCCGTAGGTCACTGTTGTAGGCCGCTATCTCGGCGGCCGCCACCAATACTGCGTCGGGCAATGCCTCGCCCCCCGTTTGCACCACCACGTGCGATCCGTGCGCCGCTTTGACGTGCAACCAAAGGTCGTTTTCTTTGGCGGTGTGGAAGGTGAGCCTTTCGTTTTGCAAATTGTTCTTGCCGCGCAAGATCTCATAGCCACCCACCGTGTATACGTCGAATTCGCCCGGGGGTTGTCGGCGCACTTTTTGTGTGGTGCGCGGCGTGGGCAAAAAGCCGTTTTGCACGAGTTCTTGCTCTATTTCCGTCAAATCTTTGACGTCTTCGGCAAGGTCGAAAGCGGCCTTGACCGACAGCAGATAGTCGATGTTGGCTCGGTATTCTACCACTTGCTTTTCGGCTACCTGCAGGGTGCGCTTTTGCTTGGCGTAGCGTTTGTAGTAGCTTTGGGCGTTGTCTTGCGGCGACAGCGTGGCGTCCATCGCTATATCCACGTCGCGGTCGTGGTAGTAGTCATACACTTTTGCCACTACGTCCCCTTTGTGCAGGCGATAGATGTTGGCGGTCAGCAACTCGCCGCAGATACGCAATTTTTCGTTGTCTTGGCAATCACATATTTTTTGCTCGGCGACGGCGAGCAATTTTTCCTGCTTTTTGATGGCGTTGCCGATCACCGTAGCTATATGTTTGCCGTTTGATTTGAGCCGCGTTATTTTGTCCTTGGCCTCGTGGCATAGATTGGCGGCTTCGTTGAGACTGGCGGCCGAGTGCATACGATAGCCCGTCGAAGGGTAGGGATATACATAGTAGTCCACGTATTCGCCTTGTTCGTTTTGCGCATAGCACGGCATATAATCCGTGCCGTCATAAGCATGGTATGCCGCCAATACTTGATTGGAGAGTTGCGCTATTTGCATAGGGCTAAGCGCTTGATTTGCCTCTTCCAAACCGGCGCGCCGCACCAGTTCGCGCGCTGTCACGTTGACCATACCCGCTACGCCGCCAAACAAATATTTGGCCAGATCGCCTCCCGTATAGGCGGACAAATAGTCGGCGATCGCCTCGCCGTCCTCGGGCGAGATTTTGCCGCGCGGGGGCAGATGATAGCTAAGGTGCGGCAACACGGCACGCAGCTGGTCTTCGGCCGGGGGTATGTGTCGCAACGCGTCGGTGATGCGCCCCTCTTGGTCGACTACGATCAGGTTGCTGTATCGCCCCATCAGCTCTACGTACAAATAGACAGACACCGTGTCGTGCATTTCGTTTCGCCCCAATATGGACAGCCGCACTATGCGGTCGTAGTTGAGCACTTCGAGCGACTGTATCATACCGCCCGCCAAATGCCGCCTGAGGTGCATCAAAAAGGCAGGTGCGGCATACGGATTGTCTTTTTTGGTGGTGGTCAGGTGCATACGCGGTGCGTTGGGGTTGGCCGAAACAACCAAGCAACGGTTGGCGCCTTTGGCGCGCACGTAAAAACACACCTCGTCCTTTTCGGGCTGGGTGATGCGATCGATACGCCCGCCGACCAGCAAGTCGGCAAGTTCTTGCGCAAGCGCGTGCAAAGTGATTACGTCCTGTGGCATACCGCTATTATATAATTAAAGTTGCGCAAAAAGCAAGGTTTTATACCCTGCATATCTATCAATTTTATTCGTGCGGAAGCATTTCGTCGAAAGAGTGGTCGCTGCCTTAGCCGTCTTTCGTTCGCATAGCCAAGCGACGCAAGTATGGGCTCCTTGCGGCGCCGACGTATAAAATCCGCATTCTATATTTTTTACAAATTATTTATGTATAAATGTAAATGACGTAAATTTTATGCCCGCTATAAGGTTGCGTTTGGTTTTTTTTTGTGTTATAGTATAGAGCGAAAAGTTTTTTGGAGGACTTCTACAATGAGCGAAAATGAAAACAAAATTGTTATTAACCTGAGAAATACCGACTATGACGTTCCTTTTACCGTTGAACAATGTGAAGACAACGTCAAGAAATATACCTTCGTACTGAAGGGCGACGTCTACACGGCCATAGAGCAAGAGGCCTATTTCAAAACCAAGTCGCGTTTCAACGTGGTGGGCTTCCGCAAAGGCAAAGCGCCTATGCACATCATCAAGAGTATGTACGGCGCATACGCTTTCCTCGAGGAATCCATCGACACCGCCGTGGACCTTTGCTATCGTCCTTTCTATCAACAAGTTATGTCCACGTTGCGCGTAGGCGCCAGCCCCGACTTGGAGTACGGCAAGTGCGACCACGAGCAAATCGAGTTCACCTTTGTCATCGTGGAATATCCCACCCTTACCAACCTCGTCTACAAGGACTTGGAGGTGGAGCGCGTGGTAGCCAAAGAAATTACGGACGATATGGTAGAGGACAAGGTAAACAAAGCCCGTGAAAAGGCCGGCTATTGGCAGGACGTGACCGACCGTGCGGCCGCATTGGGCGATACCGCCACCATCGACTATGCCGGTAGTGTGGACGGCGAATTCTTTGCGGGCGGCAGTGCCGACAACCAAGAGTTGGTGCTGGGCTCCCATCAATTTATCGACGGTTTCGAGGATCAAGTGGTGGGCATGAATATCGACGAAGAGCGCGATATCAACGTTACCTTCCCCGCCGACTACGGCGCCGAGGATCTGGCCGGCAAAGCCGCTGTGTTCCACATCAAGTTGCACGCGCTCAAAGTCAAGGTGTTGCCCGAGGCAGACGATGAGTTTGCCAAAGACGTGAGTGAATTCGACACCCTTGCCGAACTCAAGGAAAGCTATCGCAAAGAATTGCAAGAGGAAGAGGCCAATCGCGCCAAAAACGGCACCGAGCACAATTTGCTCAACGCCGTCGTGGCCGCCAACGAAGTGAGCATCAACGCCAAGATCATCGACGAAGCCGCCGAGGAGAAGGTGAAAGAATTCGAGAGAATGCTCGCCCAAAACGGTATGAGCATGGACGACTATATGAAATACACCGGTATGACGCGCGAAAAGATGAGCGAAGACTACCACACCACCTGTTTGGCGCAAGAAAAGCGCACCCTGGTGCTGACGGAGATCGTCAAGGCCGAAAACTTGACCGTTAGTCCCGAGGAGATGGACGCCCGCGTGCAAAAGGACGCCGAAGCCGCCGGCAAGGATTTGGAAGAGTACAAACAATCTATGAAGCGCGAGGAGTACGACTATATGTTCAACAGCTTGTTGTCCGACAAATTGGTGGACTTCTTGCTCTCCGTCAACAAGTTGGTAGACCCCAAGAATGCCGAAGCCAACGAATAAACCTTGCGTCGGCGGTTTAGAATATAAGGAGGAAAAGAAGAGTATGGAGACTAAGAATTACGGATATCCTTTGACAGTTATCGAGCGCACCGCGGGTGGCGAGCGTGCGTTCGACCTCTATTCGCGCCTGTTGCAAGACCGCATCATCTTTTTGAGCGGTCCCGTAGATACCGACACCGCCAATTCTGTTATTGCACAGTTGCTGTTTTTGGAGTCCCAAGACCCCAAAAAAGACATCTATATGTATATCAACAGCCCCGGTGGCAGCGTGGTGGACGGCTTGGCCATCTACGACACGATGCAATATATCTCGTGCGACGTAGTCACCATCTGCGTGGGTTTGGCCGCGTCGATGGGCGCATTCCTTTTGGCGGGCGGCACCAAGGGCAAACGCTACAGCTTGCCTCATGCCGAGATCATGATCCATCAAGTGTTGATCTCCGGCGGTATGGGCGGTCAAGCCACCGACGTGGAGATCGAAACCAAGCACCTTTTGCGCACCAAGGAATTGCTCAATAGCAAGTTGGCCGAATTTAGCGGCAAGCCCGTAGAGGAAGTGACCGCCGACTGCGAGCGCAACAACTGGATGACTGCAGAAGAGGCAAAAACCTATGGTCTTATCGACGAAGTATACTACCATAGACCCGGAGCCAACGCCTAACGATCTATGAATATCGAACGAAAGGGACACAATTATCATTGCTTGTTTTGCGGGGGCGGCGAGGACGTCGTCGGGCCGTTGATCACCAATAGCGAATTCGGCGGCTATATTTGCCGTAGTTGCGCCACGCAATGTATGGATATGTTCGCCAAGGTGCCCCATGCGCCCAAGGCCGACTACGAGGCATTGCCCACGCCCAAGCAGATCAAAGCCCGCTTGGACGCCTATATCGTGGGGCAAGAGGAGGCGAAGAAAACCTTGTCCGTGGCGGTGTACAATCACTACAAGCGCATAGACAGCGCCATGCCCAAGGGCGACGTGGTTTTGGAGAAGAGCAACGTGCTGTTGCTCGGCCCCACCGGTTGCGGCAAAACTTTGCTTGCCCGCACGTTGGCCGATATTCTCAACGTGCCCTTTGCCGTGGCCGACGCCACCACGTTGACCGAGGCCGGCTACGTAGGCGAGGACGTGGAGAATATTTTGCTCAAACTGATACAAGCCGCCGATTTCGACATAGAGCGCGCCCAAAAAGGTATTATCTATGTAGACGAAATAGACAAGATCGCCCGCAAAGGCGAGAACGTGTCTATCACCCGCGACGTCAGCGGCGAGGGCGTGCAGCAAGCATTGCTCAAAATTATCGAAAGTACCGTTGCCTCCGTGCCTCCGCAGGGCGGCCGCAAACATCCACAGCAGGAGTGTATACAAATCGACACCACCAACATTTTGTTTATCTTCGGCGGTGCGTTTGTCGGCTTGGACAACATCATCAGCAAGCGACGCGACCACGGCGGTATAGGATTTGGCGGAGAAGTCGAAAAAGACGACAGCAACTATGCCGCTCTTATCAAGGACGTGCGCCCCGACGACCTCATCAAATTCGGACTTATCCCCGAGTTTGTGGGTCGCATACCCATCGTGGTGGGGCTCAATAATCTGGATGAGCAGGCATTGGTATCCATTCTTACCGAGCCCAAGAACGCGTTGGTCAAGCAATATGCCAAAATGTTTCGTTTCGACGGCGTGGATCTCACCTTTGAGGAGAATGCGCTGCGTGCTGTAGCCGCCAAGGCCATTGCGCTCAAAACGGGCGCTCGCGGTCTGCGCTCTATTTTGGAAGGCATCATGCTGGACATCATGTACGAGTTGCCCGATATGCCCAACGTGCAGGCTGTCAACATAACCGAGGCCGTCATCGAAGGCAAAGAGGATCCGCAAATCATCTATAAGGAAACAGCGTAATGGACAAACAATTTTTACCTATCGTGCCCGAACGCACCGCGCCCATTTTTATCGGCGAAACGGTGCGCATAGGCGTCAAAGACAAAGCGACTCTCGAAAGATACAAAATTGCTTGCAACGATTGCAAGCAATTTCTTTCGGGCATTCTTATCGACGAGGGCACCTACGTAGCCGCTCGCCTTATCAACGTGCGGTTTATCAACGGCCACAACGGGCCTTATGTGGCAGGTACTGCCGTAGAGCGCGTCAAGTTGGACGAGGTGGTGCGTGGCAAGAATATTTATTCGGTGGACGTGGCCTCCTACGACCCGTATCCGTATGACGAGTACACCGTGGACGACAAGGTGGAAGAGTTGGTGGATTGGGTCAATAGTTGCAAGGCCGATCTGCTTTCTTCCAAGGAATTGCAAAAACAATACGAGTCGGTGCCCGATCTGACGGCGGCCGACGTGCACGGCTGGATCAATCGCTACGGCTTGCGCTTTGTGGTCAACGAAGATTACGACCAGTTATATTTGCTATCGGGCGTGGTGGAACGCTTGTCGCGTATGGCGTCCATCATGCAAGCGTGCCGCATGTACAACGAGGAAACCAACGAGTTTCACGATCGCGTGGAGGACGAAATGCGCGAGGCACAGCGCGAGTACGTGTTGCGAGAAGAACTGAAAGTGATCAACAGCGAACTGTATGGCGACGCCGACGACATCAGCGAATTGGAGGAGATGATCGCCTCTTGCGCGGCTCCCCCCGATGTGATAGACAAACTCAAGAGCGAACTGCGCAAAATGGTGAATATGGCGCCCGCTTCGCCCGAGAGTTTTGTGGCGCGCAACTGGATAGAGATGGTGGCGTCCATGCCTTGGGGCGTGATGACTACCGACAACTTGTCCATTGATAACGCGCACGAAATATTGGAAAACGACCACTATGGCTTGGACAAGGTAAAACAACGCATATTGGAGTTTTTGAGCATACACAAGTTGGTGGGCAACAAAAACGGCAATATCCTATGTTTGTACGGCCCGCCGGGCGTGGGCAAAACCTCTATCGCCAAGTCGATAGCGCATGCGTTGGGACGTCAGTACGTGCGCATAAGTTTGGGCGGCATGCACGATGAGGCCGAAATTCGCGGCCATCGACGCACTTACATAGGCTCTATGGCGGGCAAGATCATCGCCGGCATCAAAAAAGCGGGTACAGTCAACCCCGTGTTTTTGATGGACGACGTTTTGTCGGAACTGGACGCGGGCAGGCGGC
>CAMPCZ010000075.1 GCA_946648015.1 uncultured Clostridia bacterium | reverse complement strand
GCGCGTCGCCTTACATTCGTATCAAAAAACTGTTTCGCGATACGCCCTCTCGGGCGTTTTCTTTGCTTCACGCGCTTGCTATTTGTATAGTGGCGTGCTATAATAGACGCATCTTATCGTGATAAATATACCCTAAAGGGTATACAAGGAGTTTTATGCAAGACTACAACGCGCAACAAATAGAGCAAAAATGGCAACAGATATGGCAAGAAAAGGGCGTTTTTAAGGCGGTCGATTTTTCGCCCAAACCCAAGTACTATTCGCTGATCGAATTTCCCTATCCTTCGGGCGCAGGCTTGCACGTGGGGCACGTGCGCGCCTACACCTCTCTCGAAGTGGTGTCGCGTATGCGCCGTATGCAGGGATATAACGTGCTGTTCCCCATCGGTTGGGACGCCTTCGGCTTGCCTACCGAGAATTACGCCATCAAAACGGGTCAACACCCCCGCGTTGTAACCGACAACAATATCAAAACTTTCTTGGCGCAGCTGGCCAAGATCGGATATAGCTTCGACCTCGATAGGTTGGTGGATACCACCGACCCCGACTATTACAAGTGGACGCAGTGGATCTTTTTGCAACTGTACAAACACGGCTTGGCCTATCGCAGCCATACCTACGTCAATTTCTGTCCCAACTGCAACGTGGTGCTTTCCAACGAGGAGAGCCAGGGGGGTGTGTGCGATCGTTGCAATTCGCAGGTGGAGCAGCGTATAAAGGACGTGTGGTTCTTGAAAATTCGCGCCTATGCCGACAAATTGCTGGACGACTTGGACGACTTGGATTTTTTGCCCCGCATCAAGTTGGAGCAGCAGAATTGGATCGGCCGTTCCTATGGTGCCGAGATCGATTTCGGCCTCAACGTGGAGGACAAACTCAAGGTGTTCACCACGCGTTGCGACACCTTGTTCGGCGTCACCTTTATGGTCATCGCGCCCGAACATCCCATTGTGGACAAGTACGCCGACCGCATCGCCAATATCGACGAGGTGTTGGCATATAGAGAGGCTGCCAAACTCAAAAACGAGTTTACACGCGTGCAACTTGCCAAAGACAAGACGGGTGTCAAGATCGAGGGATTGTGGGCGGTGCACCCCATCACGGGCAAGCAAGTGCCCATCTTTGTGGCCGACTACGTGATGATGGGCTACGGCACCGGCGCCATTATGGCCGTCCCCGCGCACGACACGCGCGACTGGGAGTTTGCCAAAAAATTCGGTTGCGACATAGTGGAAGTGATAGCGGGCGGCAACGTGGACGAGGCGGCCTACACCGATATTCAGAACGGCGTGTTGGTCAACAGCGATTTTCTCAACGGCTTGTCCGTAGCCGACGCCAAAGCGAAAATGCTGCAATATTTGGGCGAAAAAGGTATCGGCAACAAAAAAGTAAACTACAATATGAAAGATTGGGCGTTCAATCGCCAACGCTATTGGGGCGAGCCTATCCCCATCGTCTATTGCGACCAATGCGGTATGGTACCCGTGCCCGAGGAGGAGTTGCCCCTCAAATTGCCCGAACTCAAAGAGTATAAGTACGGCCGCAGCGGCGAGTCGCCTTTGGTGGACGTGCCCGAGTGGGTCAACTGCAAATGCCCCAAGTGCGGCGCTCCCGCCAAACGCGAGACGGATACGATGCCGCAATGGGCGGGCAGCAGTTGGTACTATCTGCGCTACATCGATCCCCACAACGACAAGGCTTTGGCCGACCCCGAAAAACTGAAGTATTGGGGGCAAGTGGATTGGTACAACGGTGGGATGGAGCACGTAACGCGCCACCTGATCTACAGCCGTTTTTGGAATTTATTCTTGCACGATATCGGCGTAGTGCCCAATGCCGAGCCCTATGCAAAGCGTACCGCACAGGGGCTTTTGTTGGGCGAGGATCACGAAAAGATGAGCAAGAGCCGCGGCAACGTCATCAACCCCATCGACTGCGTAGATCGCTACGGCGCCGACGTGTTGCGCACCTTCATCTTGTTCATCGGCGACTACGAGCGGCCCGCGCCTTGGAGCGAAACGGGCATTGCCGGCTGCCGCCGCTTTGTCGAGCGCGTGTGGCGTCTGCAAAGCATCGTGACCGAAGACGAGGGCTATAGTGCCAAGCATACGAGCGCCGTGCACAAGATGATCAAAAAGGTTACCGACGACTTCAATTCGGCGGGCTACAACACGGCCATTGCCGCCATGATGGGCTTTATCAACGACGTGTACGCCGACAAGTATATCACCAAAGGCGAGTTTGTCACCTTGCTCAAACTCTACAACCCCGTCGCGCCCCACTTGTGCGAGGAGTTGTACCAAATCTTGGGCGGCGAGGGCTTGCTGGCCGAGGCGGCTTGGCCCACCTACGACGCCGACAAGTTGATAGACCAAACGGTTACCTTGCCCGTGCAGATCTGCGGCAAGATGCGCGGCACCGTAGAGGTGCGCCGCGACGCCACAATGGACGAGGTGCGCGAGGCTGTGATGCAAACTGCTTTGGCGCAACACATACAGGGCAAAACGGTGCTGAAAGAGATCTACGTCCCCAACCGTATCTGTAACTTTATCGTCAAATGATGGATAGTTTCGCCGAGTTCGTAGACAAAAATTTCGTCGCCATCGGCGTGGACAACGGCGTGGTCAAGCGTATTCGCAACGTGGCCAACAATTCCAAGCCCAATCCCGAGCGATTGTTTGTCGCCGAGGGTATATGGATGAATACGCATATCATCAGCGAGCATACCGAGGTGGTGTATTTGGTGGTTTGTCCCCAATACGTCTACACGCCCGAGGCGGAGGCCGCCGTGCGCACGCTGGCGGAGCGGTGTGCCGATCGCTTTGTGGTCAGCGCCAAAACGTTTGACAAAATCGCCGAGAAAGACAAGCCCGACGGCGTGCTCACGTTGGCCAAGTTGCCCACGTACGATATCGCCGATTTTCGCCCCGACAACCGCGGCATCGTGCTGGTGATAGACGGGGTGGAGATCCCCGGCAATATAGGTACTATGTTGCGCGTGGCCGACGGCGCGGGCGTGGATGCCGTATTCTTGTGCAACCGCAAGGCGCGGCTTACGCACCCCAAGTTGATACATAGCAGTATGCTTGCCGTGCTCACCGTGCCCGTGTACGAGTTCGAGTCGGTGGACGCGTGCAGCGAGTGGTTGTTGTCGCGCGGGTTCCACGTCTACTTGGCCGACAGTCGCGCCGAAAAAATGTACTACGAGTTGCCGTATGGCACGCGCACCGCATTCGTGTTGGGCAGCGAGCGCTATGGCATAGCGCGCGAATGGTACGCCAAAACCAACGAGTTGGTGGCCATACCAATGTTGGGCAAATGCGATAGCCTGAACGTGGGCGTGGCGGCTACAGTCTTGCTGTACGAGGCAAGTATCAAGAATAAATTGCAATTTAGGCGTTAGCGCCTTTGGGTTACGACCGCGAGCCTACGACAGAATGAAAGATTTTCGTCGAATGGTAATGCGCTTTGCGCAAAGGACATAGGAATATGGAAGAAAAGCAAGCGTTGGCGGTCGAGGACGAGATCGTGCAACCCACTCAACAGTCCGATCGACCGCAAGACAACGCGGCGCAGGCCGCCAAACCTACCGCCAAAGCAACCGTCAAACGCCTCTTTAATCGTTGGTTTATCGACGCGTTTACGGGTATGGCGCAGGGATTGTTCGTTACCCTCATCGCGGGCACCATCATCTGCCAGATAGGCGATTGGTGCGGCGCGGGCACCAACAGTTTCGGCGATTTTCTCAAAACGTTGGGCAATTTGGCCAAAATGTTGATGGGCGCGGGCATCGGCGTGGGCATGGCGCACAAGTTGGGGTGCAAACCTCTCTTGATTTTTGCCAGCGCCGTCAGCGGACTGATCGGCGCGTGGAGTATGCAATTAGTCGGCTTGTGGACGACGGGTACCGCTTTCTCTATCGCTATGGGTGCTTGCGGCAATCCCATCGGCGCCTATATCGTGGCCCTTGTCGGCATCGAAGTGGTAGGGCTGTACGCAGGCAAGACAAAATTGGATATCGTATTGGTGCCGTTGGGGCTCATCTTGTTGAGTTTGGCCACGGTGTGGGTGGCTTGGCCCTTTATCAAACTCATCGAATTGTTGGGCACCGGCATCGCGCTGGCCATTCAGGCCGGCACTGCGGTCAAGATCGTGGTGGGCGTGTTCGTCGCCGTGGTGATGGGCATTTTGCTCACGTTGCCTACCTCCAGCGCCGCCATTTGGGTGGCCATCGCCGCTACCGCCACCGCAGCCGGCGAGGAGTATCAAATCGCCATGAGCATAGCGGGCGGCGCCGCCGTGGCGGGGTGTGCCGCGCATATGGTCGGCTTTGCCGTGGCCAGTTTTCGCGAGAATAAGTGGGGCGGCCTTGTTAGTCAAGGCGTGGGCACCAGTATGTTGCAAATACCCAATTTGATGCGCAACCCCCGCATCCTTATCCCGCCCATAGCGGCTTCGGTCGTATCCGGGCTGGTCGCCGTTTTGCTGGATATGCGCTGCAATGCGGCGGGCGGCGGCATGGGTACCAGCGGTTTGGTGGGCGTGTTCGGCGCCATTGCCGAGAGCCAAAAGTGGGGCGTGCCTACTTGGAAATATGTGTTGGGCATCGTGTTGTGCCTATTCGTTATCCCCGCCGTGGTCAGCTTTGCGGTCAGCGAGTTGCTGCGCAAAGCGGGCTGGATCAAGGCAGGCGACCAAAAAATTTGAAACTATATAGGAGGACAGTATGAATTTCAGCGATCGCAAAGATATACCCCAACAGTACAAATGGGATCTCACCCCCATTTTTGCCGACACCGCCGAGTGGGAGGCGCAGTTTGCCCGTCTCAAAGAAATGTTGCCTCGCGCCGAGGCATATCGCGGCAAATTGGGGGACAAAAACCAACTATTGGCGTTGTTTGCCTTGTCCGATGAAGCGTCGCTATCTTTCGAGCAACTGTACGTCTACGCGTTTTTGCTCTATTACGAGGACACGCGCGTGGGTGAAAACCAGCAGTTGGTGTCTCGCATCAGTATGACAGAGGCCGATCTTGCCGGCGCTTTTTCGTGGGTGACGCCCGAGATCATTGCCACCTACGACCACGACCAACTCATCGAAATGGCCGCAGAGCCTGCCTTTTTGGCCCATAGCCACGAGTTGGTGGAATTGGCGCGTCAAAAAGACAGAATATTGTCGGACAAAGAGGAAAAGATATTGGCCGAGGTGGCGCCCGTATTGGGTATGTTCCACGATACGTTCGGCAAATTCGACAACGCCGACGTGCGTTGGAAACCCGTCTCGGTAGACGGCAAGGACGTGGCGATGTCGCACGGCGTGTACGGCGAATTGATGCAGAGCACCGACCGCAAAGTGCGCGAGGACGCCCACAACAGTATGATGGGCGGCTATCAACAGATCATCAACACCTTGGCGGCCAACTATGCCGGCAACGTGCAGGGCGACGTGTTCCTTGCCAAGACGCGCGGTTATCAAAGCGTATTGGAGCGCGCATTGGACGCCGACAATATTCCGCAATCCGTCTACTTCAAATTGATAGACAAGGTCCACGAGGCTATACCCACCTTGCAGGACTACTTGGCCTATCGCAAGCAAAAGTTGGGGTTAGACGAGCACAAGGCCTACGATATGTACGTCAGCATCGAGCACGGCGCCGACAAAAAGTATGAATTCGAGCAAAGTTTCGAGATGGTGCTCAAAGGCTTAGCGCCTTTGGGCGAGGACTATATCGCTTTGCTCAAAAAGGCAAAAGAGGAGCGCTGGATAGACGTCTACGAGTCGGCCGGCAAGCGTTCGGGCGGCTTTAGCTGGGGCGTTTACGGCTCGCCCGCCTACATTTTGCTCAACTACAACGGCACGCTCAACGAGACCTTTACGATAGCGCACGAGTTGGGACACAGTATGCACACCTACCACAGCGACCACGCATTGCCCTATGCGGCGGCGCAATATCGCATCTTCGTGGCAGAGATCGCCTCTACCGTCAACGAGATGTTGCTCATCAAGAGCCTGCTCAAAGAGGCGGCCCCCGAGGACAAACGCTATCTGCTCGGCTACTTGCTCGATATGTTCAAGAGCACCATTTTCCGTCAAACGTTGTTTGCCGAGTTCGAGATGAAAGCGCACAACGTCGTAGAGGAGGGCGGCGGCTTGTCGGCCGAACTGTTGTGCGACGTGTACCGCGACCTCAATCGTCAATATTACGGCGAGGAATATTTGACGCCCATGTTGCAATACGAGTGGGCGCGCATACCCCACTTCTACACCAGTTTCTACGTCTATCAATATGCCACCGGCCTCATTTCGGCTTGCTCCATCGCTTCCGACATTATGGAGGGCAAACCCAACGCCGTGGCCAATTACAAACGCTTCTTGTCGGCGGGCGGCAGTATGGATCCTTTGGATATTTTGCGTTTGGCGGGCGTAGATCTTACCCAAGACGAACCCTTCGACAAGGCAATGCGCCTATTCAAGGATACGTTGGACGAGTTGAAGTCGCTCTGATGAAACGCGCGCTAACGGTTGCTATCCTATTGATTTGCCTTGCGCTGTGTTGCGTGCTTTCGGCGTGCGACACCATCACCTATAGCGTGCAAATCGCCACGGGCGGTCAGCGCACCATGTCCCTGTACGTCTACTACGACGCGGCCGATACCGCACAGCAAAAAGAGAACGTCAAACGTTTTCTCGGCGAAGTGCGCGACGTGCGCAACGCCAACGGGCGGCAGTGCGAACTGGTAGAGGAGGCGGCTTATATCGTTTTGCGTGAGCAATTTGAATCGGCCACCGACTACTATATCGCTATGGGCTATACGGGCGACGAAGTGGACGAAGAGGTGCCCTATGTGGACCTCAATGCCTATTTTGTGGAGTATCGCAGCCCCATGCGCTTGGCCGATGCCGCCACCGTGTTGGGGTATACCTTGCAGTACGCCGTATCGACGCAGCCGACGTTGGCTTTGTTGTGGCGTGCCTATTGCGGCGGCAAGAGCGCGGTGTATATCGACAACCTTGCGCCCGTCTACCAACGCTTGGCCGCTTCCGACGACGTGGTGGCCGCCACCATCGACGCTCTTTCGGGCGAATATGGCGTTCGCTTGGGCGAGGAACTGTGCGCATGGTTGGCCGACAAAGGATACGATGTTGCCGAGGTAGACTTTCGCTATACCTACGAGCATTTGTACAAGTCGGTGTATCCCACGGCTTATGACCGCAGCTATACCAACGGCGCCACGGGCGCTACCGTGTACGAATGGGATATGAAGGTGGCGGATATTGCCGACGCCACCATAGAGATATGCCAAAAAGCGCCCCGCGTGTGGGCGTGGGAATTGACGGCCATTGCCGCCGGCATAGCGGTGATTGGCGTTATACTATTGATAATTCTCGCAAAAAGGAGAAAGATAAATGCCTCAGGAGAAGCAAGAGAAGAATAATATGCATCTCAATTTGCCCACCTATCCCAGCAATGCGGACGCCGAGCGTAGCGTGCTGGCGTCTATGATCTTGGACAAAACGGTGGCGGTAGAGATGCTATCCCAGTTGGACGACGCGGATTTCTATACCCTTCGGCACAAGGTGATATTGCAGGCGATGAAGGATCTCGACGCCGTGGGCGACGAGTTGGACTTTGTCAACTTGGTAGAGCGGTTGCAGCGCACCAAAAATTTGGAAGCGGCGGGCGGCTTGGACTATATCACCGATTTAGCGGGGTTTGTCGCCACCGCTGCGGGCACTCGACAACACTTTGAGATTCTCAAAAAATTGAGCCTGATGCGCGGTTTGCTCAACGCCAGCAAAGCCATTGCCGAGGACGTGTACAACAACGACGACGCCGACAAGTGTTTGGAGAATGCCCAAAAGATGGTGCTGGATATATCGCGTATCCGCACGGGTAACTCGCTGGTGCACCTCGGTTCCGTAGTCAACGACGTGGTGCACAACTACGAGGAGATTTCCAGTAGCGAAACGCGCGTTACCGGCCTTTTGACGGGCTATAGTAACCTTGATAACGCTATGAACGGCTTGCAAAAGAGCGATTTGGTCGTGCTGGCGGCCCGCCCCGGTGTGGGCAAAAACGCGTTTGCTTTGTCCATAGCCCACAACATAGCGCAGCGTGAG
>CAMPCZ010000074.1 GCA_946648015.1 uncultured Clostridia bacterium | reverse complement strand
TGGCGGAGAGTTAGGGATTTGAACCCTAGTTACCCTTATGAGGTAAACACGATTTCCAGTCGTGCGCCTTCGACCACTCAGCCAACTCTCCACGGGTGCTCGATTTGATGCTTTTTTATTATAAAGCAAACGAAGGCGAAAGGCAAGAGTTTTTTGCAAGGTTTTGTGATTTTGTTGCAGTTGACAAGCGTTTTGCTGTGGGTGGAGCATCGCGGCCGGATGGTCGAATGGGCGTAGGCGCAAGTGGCGCTGCCTTCGCCCTTAGTTGAAATCGAGCGCGCTAAGATCCTCGGCCGAATAGAACGTCTTGGTCAGTACGCCCAGCGTTTTGCCGGCAAGTTGGCTGGCAAGGGTCTTGATGGACTCGGAGTAGCTGTCTTCGGTGTAGATAAAGTCCGCTATGTCTTGCGGATAGGTGATGCCGGCAAAAAGATATACGATTTGGCGCGGCTTGTTTGCGGCATCCAGCAGAGGTTCGCCGTTTTTATCGATCCGAGTCAAAACAATAAAACCGTTGTTTAACACGTACGCGGCGTTGGCGGTTTCGCTCATGACGGGCTCGCCGCCTTTGTAGGTTGCCTTGCCGTCTTTGTCGGTTACGTTCCCGTAGACTTTGCCGTTTTTGAAAAGATAGATATTCTCGGCATTGGCGGCCGATTCGTAATAGCCGTCTATGGCGGAATAGTTGTTTTTGCCATCGCCTTCTACACGACGGATAAGGTCAATGGAAGAGGCCGTAAACGCGTGCCGACCGTAGAAGAACAACTGCTCGCGCATGGTGATGGCGTCTTTCCACGAAGCAAAGGTTTCGGCCGTCAGGCTGTCCTTTTGCTCGTCGGTGAGCGCGTTGAGCGCTTGGGTGGCTTGCAAAAACACGTTGGAGTCGAGATCGAGCGTATAGCCCATGGCGGTTTGGCTCATTTCGCCGAAAAGTTGCACGCTGTCCAAATAGGTAATGGTAAATTGGCTGCGCTCCTCGTCAAACGATAGCGAGCATCCTACGTCGACGAATGAATTGGCCTCCGTATCGTATGCGTATAAGCCAAAACGATTGGGCGCGGCTTGGTTGCAACCGGCCAAAAACACCGTGCATAATAGTGACAAAACTATACTCAAAACGAATATGCGAGTGCGCATAAAACAATCTCCTTGCCTAATACAATAACTATATCGCGTCGACCGCTCTTTGTCAAGCGAGCACAAATAGTCGCATATCCGCGAAAACTAAGAAAAATTAATAAAGTTTTCGGTTTTCATAACAAATCGGAGATTGCGCGAAAAAATCGGGTATTTTGGGCGTGGAAAGCACGCATAGCGAAAGAGAGGCAAAAAAATTATTTTGGAAAATTATTGCAATTGACAAAATATAATGTTAATATAAAGCGTGTATGCCTGTACGCGCGAGTGCGCGCACACATATATAAATCAAAAAATGGAGGCAATTTATGAAGAATACGGCTATCAAAATCGTAAGTGGTGTTCTCGTAGTAGCGCTGGTCGTCGTGGCTGCTTTGGCCATTGCCGGCGTGTTCAACGTGCGCACCTCAAACGACGTCGCTTTTGCCGAAGGTGATGCTGCTGTCAACGAGCAGCACATGTTCCGCAACTTCGACGCGAACACCGTGTTGTATATCCGCACCGTCGATGGTAGTACCCCCAACGGCGACGCCGATATGTTCATCCACGTCGTGGACAACGAGTACAGCAGCGTAAGAATGGTCAAAGCTGCCACGACGGATGAAAATGGCAACATCGGTTTGAAACCCGCTGACGGCTGGAAAGAAGGTATGTTCTATTCGGTCAGCTTGGCAGCAGGTTATGTGTTTGTCAATGAGGAATATGAAGGATTGGATTCCTTTATGTGCATTGTCAAGGGTCGCGAGAGTACCGACGCCGACACCAAGGTGAAGAGCAGCGTCATCATGCTCGAAGCGGGCAAATTCAGCGCGAATGCATACCCCGACAATCCCGACTTGTATTCCCTGACTGTGCAGGGCGCTCGTCCCGAAGGCGAAGAACTCGTGTTCGTCTATGAGGACGGCATCAACAGCAAGGCCTATCGCAAAGCGAATATGGGCGCTGTGATCGAAAACGCCGACAGCTATACCCTTACCGTAGAGAATGCGGACGTCGCGGACGTCTATGAGTATATCTACGTCAACAAGACCTACGACGCCGAAGAAGTGGACATCGAGTTCAATTATGCCGATACCGAAGCCAGCATTCGTTCGAGCGTGTGGTACTTGGCGGCAATGGAATATCTCTATGGCGAAGAGTTGGACGACGTGAAAAAGGACGAAGCCAAATGGGTCGACTTCAAGTTCGAGCCCGGATTTGAACCCGGCTCTCCCTCGAAGGTGAAACTCAATATCAGTGTGACCTTCAACGTCTTCAAAAACAGCGAGGGCAAACCCGATCCCAGCAAAGGCGGCATCGTCGTTAAGATCGCCAACACCATTACCCCCGTGTTTGACGTGCATATCCAAAACAACGACGGCGGCAAGTCCTTTGACGTGGGCTTGGATCTCGCCATTGAGACCGCCGCATCGTTGGACGCCAAATATGCGCAAAGCTGGTCGAGCCACGATGAGAAGGACAACAAGTTGAAAGATATCGCCAATGGTCTGAATAAATTGGTCAGCAGCATCTGCAGCAACGACAAATATAAAGACAATTCGCAAATCTTCGCCACTTGGATGATCCCCATCGGCAACTTGCCCATCTGCATCCAAGACTCCTTGGGCTTTGAATTGAGCGCGTCTTTTGCCGGTGAAGTGGGCGCCGTGGCTACCAACAAGTTTCACGCCAACTTCGGCGTAGTGTACGTCAGCGGCAACCTGCAAGGCTATCACAACGTCGACGATACCTTCCACTTCGACAACATTTCGTTGGCCGGTACCGCCGGTGCCAGATTCGGTTTGTTCAACGAGGTGGGCATCAGCGCGTATGGTACCATCTCCGTCAACTTGGGCATCCACGCCGGCGTCTATGCCGACATCGCGGGCCGCTTGAGCTTGTCGGGCGACGATATCATTGCGTTGTTCAAAAACGAGAAGTCCATCAATATCGTGGCTGCCTACTACTTCGAGACCGGTATCTATGCTTCGTTGGACGTCAACGGCAAAGTCTTCGGCTTTACCATTGCCAAAGCGACCTTGCTTGACAAGAAGTTCCCCTTGTATAGCGCCGGCCACAAGTATCTGCCCATGTCTTACACCAAGACGGCGGAAGAAGACACCATCTATATGCAGAACTCTTACTATTACATCACCGGTTGGGACGTCAATGCGTTGGATATCCAATCCATCACCGCTCCCGAATCTGCGATGAATTTGGCTTGGAGCGAGTTCGACTATGATCTCGGCCCCAATCTCCGCATGGATGGCAACATCATCTATGCCAAGACCGCCGATGAGTTCGAGTCCTACATCACCGTTACCAGCAAGGTCAACAAAGACTTGGTCAAGACCATCAAGGTCGTGAAGAATCCCGAAGGCCCCACCACCACCAACGCGGAAGAAGTCTACGACGTCAACGATCCCTATGATTGCTACTGGAATGTGATGCTCAACTCGTCCAAATTCTTGGGCGTGACCTTGGACGGCGTGGCTCTCACCGAGAACCAATATTCCTTCGATAACAATACGCTCCGCATCAATTCCGCTGTGTTCGCCGGCAAAGCGTACGGTACGCACGACGTCGTAGTCGAGGCCAGCAAAGGCTACCTCAAACTCGTCGCCCGCGTCATCAATACCGCCGACGTCGAAGTGGACGCCAAAGCGTTGACCTTCGACAAGAAGACCCCCTCCTCTCTGGTGTGGGATATGAAGTTGCAAGGCAATGCCATCACCTCCGTGGTGGAGAACACCGCCGGTGTGAGCAGCAAGTATTATAGCTATCGTGAGTCTGCCGGCCAATTCGTGATGCTCGCCTCTTACTGGGACGGCAAAGCGGTCGGTAACTACACCGTGAAAGTGACTTTGAGCAACGGTGCGGTCTATGACTTGGCCGTAGTCGTCGCGGATAGCCGCGCTGCCAAGATGAATACGACCGTGTACGAGTACGTCATCGGCTCGGGTGACTTGGCCTTGGATGTGGAAACCTATGACAACAGCGCCAACGTCGTGTCTGCCGTCAAATTGGATGGCACCGGCAAGAAAGTCGACGACGCGATAGTGCCCGCTTCCTTGCTCGCCGACAAACCCGCCGGCACCTACTACGGCACCGTGACCGTGGGCGGCAGCGAGTTGTCCTTCAGCGTCAACGTAACCGCTTCGAGCGACGCTTTGGTAGTACCCGTCAAGAAGAAGGTGTTCTACAAGAGCTCCAACGAAGACGTGGTGTTCCAGGCGAAGATCCCCGCCAACGCCAACGTGACCATCGCCGGTTGCGACGGCTACGAAGTGGGCGCGGCCAGCATCACCATCAAAGCCGACTACCTCAAGGCGCAAAAGGGCACCGAGTGGAAAGGCCTTGTCAACAACTCCATCGAGTTGACCGTGAGCTTGGTGAACGACGTGATGCCTTCTTTGGCCAACACGACCTTTGTGTCCAACGGTAGTGCATTCAACGTGGCTTGGGATTTGCAAGATGTATCCGTAGAGGATATCGCCATCGAGGGCTTGAGCGCCGATCAATATGACGTGTACTCCGGTTATCTCACCGTCAAGCCCGCAACGTTGGGCTATGGCGAGACTGTCGTCACCATCTATACGCCTGTCAATAGCATGAGCTTCAGCGTCAAGCGTGAGGGCACTCCCACCATCGACAGCAACGTGACCGTCAACAAGAACGAAGCCACCGTGGCCGAGTATGCTTTGAATACCGCTCACCTCGACTTCAGCCACGTAGAGGTAGACGGCGCCACCATTCTTGCATCCGGCTATCGCTATAACAACGGTGTGCTCACGCTGTCCAACGAGTTCGTTTACAACTTGGCTGCCGGCACCTACAACTTGCACGTCTATCTGTCCGACGACAGCAAACTCGACGCGACTTTGACTGTCAACGGCGACATCGCCAAGGTGAACGCCATCGGTAGAGGCAGCGTTGCCGAGCCTTACCTCATCTACACTGCCGAGCAATTGGCTGCCGTGGCGACCTATGTCAACCAGGGCAACGAGAGCACCAGCTACCGCTTGATGGCCGACATCAATATGCACGGCTATTCCATGACTCCTATCGGTAGCGATGGTCACGCCTACGCGGGCACTTTCGATGGCAACGGCTATACCATTAGCAATCTGACCATCAGCGAGCCTGTCAAGGTGGGCAAAGACGGCTATGCCATCGGTATGTTCGGCTTGGTTGGCAAGGGCGGTGTGGTCAAAGGCCTCATCCTCAACAGTGCCAAAGTCAGCTTTGCAAAGAGCGGCTCTGTCAGCGCGGGTATCATCGCCGGTCGCAACAACGGTACCATCACTAACGTGACCGTGGCCGACGGCAGCATCTCCGCCGAGAGCAAGAGCTGGCTCGACATCAAGAATGCCTACTTTGATTTGGGCGCCGTGGTCGGTTATAACAGCGAGGGCTATATCGCCAACGTAACCGTCGAAGCCAACATCGTGGGCAAAGTCAAGGGTCTCAACGTATTGGGCATCCAAATCGGCGGCCGCAAGTCCCTCATCAACGTGGGCGCTGTGGTCGGCTACTTCACCACCACCGCTGATAAGACGCTTGTCAAGAATATCCAAGTTACCGCTTCCATTTCTTGCGAGTCTGACAACAACAGCGTCAATACCAACGGCTGGTATGGCTATACCGATTTGTCCGAAACCGAGGCTGCGGCTTGCCTGGGCAAACGTGTGCGCGTCTTTATCAAGTAAGACGAAATCAACAATAGCGAGGCGACTTCGGTCGCCTCGTTTTTTGTTTGACTTGCCGCCGGGGCAACTATATAATATAGATAGGTACGCGTGCGTGTGCGCGTGTACGCGTATATAATAAGGATAGCGCTGGTGCGCTTTGGTGTGAATATGGCCAATTTCGATATTATCAAAAGCAAAATAGGCAATACGCCCCTTGTGTATTTGGATACTTGGGGCAAAGCGCGTGTGTTTGGCAAATTGGAAAGCGTCAACCCTACCGGTTCCATTAAAGATAGAGCCGCGTACAATATGCTACGCCGTGCCTTTGAAGAAGGAAAAATAGACAAGGGAGATACCATCGTGGAGCCGACCTCCGGCAATACCGGTATAGGGCTTGCCTTTGTGGGGCGCGAGGTGGGGCTTCGCGTCGTGCTGACGATGCCTGCGTCGATGAGCGTAGAGCGCGTGGAAAAACTCAAACAATACGGCGCCGAAGTCATTTTGACGGACGCCCGTTTGGGTATGCAGGGCGCAGTTGCCAAAGCTCGGCAGTTGGCCGTCGAGGGCGCCTTTATGCCCTCGCAGTTCGACAACCCCGCCAATCGCGAGATCCATCGCCTTACTACGGGCCCCGAGATCTTCGGCGCATTGCCCTCGGCTCGCTATATCGTCAGTCCCGTGGGTAGCGGCGGCACCGCTATGGGTATCAAAGATTTTATCGTGCAAGAGGGTTTTGACGCGCAAGTGTTTGCGGTAGAGCCCGAAAAAAGCCGCGTGTTGCTGGGCGAGGCGGCACACGCGCACAAAATACAGGGGATTGGCGCCAACTTCGTGCCCAGCATTGTGGATATCGAATTGCTGGACGGCATTTTGCACGTCAGCGATGAGGACGCCTATTTCGCTACCAAGGAATTGAAGGAAAAATACGGTCTTTTTTGCGGCATTTCTTCGGGCGCCGCTCTGGTGGGGGCCAAGCAGTTGGCAGCCTACTGCGAGGGTGATATCGTCATCATTCTGCCCGATAGCGGCGACCGCTACCAAAGCACGGGGGTATTCGATGCCTAAGGTCGTGGTCGGATTGTCGGGTGGCGTAGATAGTTCGGTGGCGGCCTTGTTGCTCAAACAGCAAGGCTACGAGGTAATCGGCTTGTTTATGCGCAATTGGGACGAGGCCGACGAAAACGGTGTCTGCAGCGCCGACGAGGACTACCGCGACGTGCGCCGTGTGGCCGATACGTTGGGAATACCGTATTATGCGGTGGATTTCAGCGCCGAGTACTATGACCGCGTGTTTGCGCATTTTGTGGAAGAGTACCAAAAAGGTCGCACGCCCAACCCCGACGTTTTGTGCAATAGGGAGATCAAATTCGAGGCGTTCGCCAAATACGCCGTGAGTTTTGGCGCGGACTATATTGCCACGGGACACTACGCCAAATTGGAGACGCGCGCCGATGGATTGCCACACCTTATGCGTTCGGCCGACGAAGCCAAGGACCAAACCTATTTTTTGAACCAAGTCAAATGCGAGCAGTTGACCAACGTGCTCTTTCCGTTGTCCGATATAGCCGACAAACACTACGTGCGCGAGATGGCCGCCACATATGGGCTGAGTACAGCCGCCAAAAAGGATAGCACGGGTATTTGCTTTATCGGGGAGCGCCGTTTTCGACAGTTTTTGGCCACCTATATTCCTATGAAAGAGGGAGAGATCAAGACTTTGGACGGCAAGACGGTGGGCAGACACAATGGTGTCTACTACTACACCGTGGGGCAGCGCAAAGGTCTGGGCGTAGGCGGCGGTGGCAACGGCGAACCTTACTTTGTGGTGCGCAAAGACGTGGAAAACAACGTGCTGTGGGTCAATCAAGGCGAGTGCGATGCGTTGTATAGCCGTTCGCTCGAAGTGGACGATTTCAACTTTATCCCTCGTCCGCTTGCCGATGGTGAGTATCGTATGCGGTGCCGCATACGCCATCGCCAGCCCTTGCAGGACGCAACGGTGCTGGTAGAGGGCAAACGCGTGCGCGTGCTGTTTGATGCCCCTCAGCGTGCCGTGGCCGAGGGACAATACGCCGTGTTATACAATGGCAGAGATTGTTTGGGCGGTGGCGTCATCGAGCGCAAAGCATAGCGAAAAAGGCAAAACCTGCATAGAAAAGGCATCATTTTTGCCCCAATAGGTACAAATAAGTGCGAAAATGCGCTTTTTGCGACAAAAAGATTTTTTTTGAAAATATTCGATTATTTTGTTGACATCCTTTGGTGGGTGTGATAATATTAATAGGCTATCGCAAGATAGCCTTGTATCTTGAAAAGTGAATAGATAGGTAAAGAAAGCGAGTGTGTCCTTGTT
>CAMPCZ010000073.1 GCA_946648015.1 uncultured Clostridia bacterium | reverse complement strand
ACTCGATAGGCTCGACTTTGAAGTAATAGGTCGCACCGACTATGGGTTGGCTGTCGTCGTCAAACGGGATATAATCGGTGTCCGCCGTTTCGGTGTGGAATTTTGGATCGGCGGACGTTACCTTGACGAACTTATCTTTACCCGAAGTGAAATAACCGTCTGCGTCCGCAGTGGCACTCATTTTTGCCAACTCTTCGTCGGTGGCTTTGGTTTGCGGATAATACCCGAACCATACCGTATCGCCTTGACGAGTATAGGTAGTTTTATCGGCGGCATAGGCGACTGTCGCCGTCGTTATACCCGCTATACCCGACAACGTAAACGCCAGAGCCAACACGAACGGAATTACAAATAAAAAAACTTTATATGCTTTTTTCATACTGTACCTCACTAAGCATACACGCGTAAGACGATGCCGAAATCTACTTCTTGCACCGGCAAATGGAGGCTGATAGTCCCGTCCCCCCATTCATTTCGCCCAATCTCGCCATACTGGTTGCCGTCCCCATCCACGTATTGCACTTTGTGTATATAATAATGACTATCCAAGGTAACTTTTATCTCAACGGTTTGTCCGATTAGACTTTCGTCAAAGAACAACAACAATCCATCCGTCACAGGATACGATCTTCCCGCGTATTCCAGCGAGGCGATCACGTCCGTCAAATCAATATAACGTTCGTCGCTCATATCGTAAGCCTTTATGGAGCAAGCGATTGCGGTGTTTGAAACGAACATGGCAGTTATCGTTACATCGGAATCGGGCATTTCAAAGGAATACACGCCGTCTTGCTCATCAATCTCATATTCTGCTTGTCCGTCGCTATATTTGAGCGTATAGAGCGCGTAGTCCTCGTCGGGGGTAACGGTGACAACGACGATATCCTCGGCAAACGCAGCCGCTTTGTCGCAAGATACGTTGCCGTGTTCGGCTTGCGGACAGTTGACTGTGAACGGTTGCTCGGATAGTTCGATTTCGATACCAAGCGACTGTGCGCTGAAATCCAATGTGAAAGTATATTGATCGTTAGAGCCGTCTTTCTCGTAGAGTACGAGATAGCCGTTGTCCTTGTTTATTCTCGTTACCGTAAAATCAAGTTTAGACGATAGGGTTATACACACTTCCGCATTGTCTTTTATTAAATCACCGTACGTGTAAGGTCGCCCGTCCGCGGTGATTTCGACGGTAAAATAATCGGTGTAATCCTGCTCGGAGTGTATTCCCCAATCGTATGAAGAGGTGAACACCTTGACGTCGTCTATACGGCGATACTCGTGCGTTGCGACCGTCACCCAGCAGTCACTGTCGGGCGCGATGAACGCATATCTCCCGTCGCCGACTTTGTTAACGGTTGCGAGGATCTCGTTTCCGTCCCTCGAACGGCAAGTGACGTCCTTGTCCTCGTAATAATGGTTGTCCTCCTGATAATCGACGGTAAACTCATACCGCTGTCCCGCAACGATAGTATAGGCGGTGCTCATATAATAGTCATCGCGGCGCTCTCCCCAATCCGCTACGATATGGTCACCAACGACTACGGCGTGGCGCATATCGGTGAAAACGACGTTGACGGCGGTATCTTTGGCAGGCATAACGAAAGACGAAGCCCCTTGTGGCAAAGCCGTTCCGTCCACTATGATCTCGGCGAGTTTCCAGTCGGTTGCGGGCGTAGCGGTAACCGTCACGGTTGTGCCCGCTACTGCGCTGTCTGATGAGAGCGAAACGTTCCCTTCTCCCGATTTGCTCACCGAAACGAGATATAGCCCTTTGCCATCGTCGGTGATAGACTTGTCGGTCGTTCCGACAAGCGGTGTCAGTTGTGTGGACGGGACTAATTTGTCGGCAGGTAGCGTTTGGTCATACAGGTTGACTGCGACTTTTCCCGCTTTGGACGTCGTTATCTCAACATGAGTTCCGCCCCCTTGAGAACAAGCCGCAAACCCAATGATACAAACGCTTAAAAGCAACAAAAAAATCAAGTTTCTTTTCATGATTGTATCTCCTTGATGTACAATAGATTGTGTTTTTAGCAGTTGTATCTTTGCGGCTTAAGGACTGATACTCTGATTGTTTGACAAGGATACACCCTACTACTGTAATTATGGCATATATTATAGAATATTTCAATACTACAAAGCGCTTTTATGAATGTTTTTATAAAATAATAAAAACAAGGACTTGGAATCAATCTAAATCCTTGAATGCCCACCGCTTGAAAGTGCAATTACCATTAAATTTTAGTTTCTAATAAAATCCCTAACGGAACAACACTAAACCGCGCCGCTTTTGCTATATGGAAATCAATGCTCGAACTCTTTGGCTACCGTGGCCAGCAAATCGCGGATGGGCAGATGTTGGGGGCAGATATGCTCGCACTTGCCGCACCGAATACATTGCGAAGCCTTGCCGTTGTGCGCGGTGTGCACGCTGTGGTAGTAGTAGTCGGCGTTCCAGTTGTGAAACAGCATTTTGGAATTCATACACGCAAACAAGTCGGGTATGGAGATATGCATGGGGCACCCCTCCACGCAGTACCGACACGCCGTGCACGCTATGGCGTTTTTGGAGCGAATAACGTCGGCCAACCGTTGGCTCAGCGCCCATTCTTGCTCGTTGAGGGGCACAAAGTCGCGCATATAGGAAATGTTGGCTTGCATCTGCGCCTCGCTACTCATGCCCGACAAGACCATCATCACGTCGTCGGGCGTGGCCGCAAAGCGCAGCGCCAACTCGGCGGGATCGAAGCCGGCTTTTTGCACCTCGGCAAGCACGTCCGGCGTCAAATTGACCAAACTGCCGCCTTTGATGGGCTCCATGATCACCACGGGTTTGCCGTGGCGGCGGCAGACCTCCAAGCACAGGCGACTTTGCACCGCGGCATCCTCGTAATCCAAATAATTCAACTGTATTTGCACCAACTCCACCTGCGGATAGGTGCAAAGTATCTCCTCCAATACCTCGGCTTTGTCGTGAAAAGACAAACCGACGTGCTTTATTTTGCCCTCTGCTTTGAGGGCAAACGCCGTTTCGTATGCGTGGCAACGCTTGAAATGGGCAAAGATAGACTTGCTTTGGGCGTGCATGAGGTAGAAGTCGAAATAGTCGACGCCGCACGTCGCTAATTGACTCTCGAAGAAAGGTCGAATGTCCTCCTCTCTCTTAAAATACGGCTCGGTAAGCTTGTCGGTAAGCAAAAACTCGCTGCGCTCGTGGCGCGCGCTGAGGCAACGCCCCACCGCCACTTCGCTGAGTCCGCCCAAATAGCCGTGCGCCGTATCGAAGTAGTTGAAACCCGCGGCCAAAAACTCGTCCACCATGCGGCTGACCTCGTCGTAATTGACGTCGCCGCCCACCATAGGCAGGCGCATCATGCCAAACCCCAATTTCTTTTGCTCGTTAAAAAACTGTTTCATACTCTCTCCCTATATCGTATTGTGCTTTTTTGCCGCCGTTCGGCAGCCTATTCCACCCCATTTTGCACTTGCTTTGGGCTTGTTTGGTTCGCACCGCCCATTTGTTGCCGAGGGCGCGAAAAGAGAGCCAAACTCTTCTTACGCTCCTTGTCGTTGGCAAAATTGCTCTACTATTATACACCGAAGTGCGCCAAGAATGGAATGGCAAATATGAATCATTTTTTATGATATACAAAAAAAGCGCACGTAGGGCGCAAAAACGGCCGACATCAAATGATATAGTCGCCGCCCGCAGTCTCCGCACGCATCAGGTCGGCCAACGTAACGCCGTCCAGATAGTCGTTGATGATAGCGTTGAGTTTTTGCCACATAGGCAAGGTGCGACACCCCGCCGCACGATCGCACGGCGCGGCCGAGGGGTCAAGACACGCTATGGGCGCAAGGTCGCCCTCGGTCACCCGCAAAATCTCTCCCACGGTATAGTCGGCGGCCGCACGATTGAGTTTGTAGCCGCCGCCCTTGCCGTGCAAGCCCGCCACGATGCCCGCCTTGGACAAATCGGACATAATACCTTCGAGGTACTTTTGCGATATTTCCTGCCTGGCGGCGACGTCTTTGAGGGGCAGAAAAGCCCCGTTGTCGTGCTCCGCCAAATCTATCATTACGCGCAAAGCATACCTTCCCCTCGTCGATATTTTCATAGCCTTCTCCCATGCCGTTCGGCGCTTGATTTCGGCCTACGCCGACGCCTCTCCTATTATACACGATCGACGGGGTTTGCGCCATATTTAGCCGCAAAAAAATCAGTCGTCGTGGCAACAATCGTCCAAATCGGCAAAAACGGTCGCGTCGTAGGGGATATCGTTTTTGGTATAATAGTCGAGCAACGCCTTTTTGATAGCCTCCTCCGCCAACACCGAACAGTGCATTTTGTAGGCGGGCAATCCGTCCAACGCCTCGGCCACCGCCTTGTTGGTGAGCGCCAGCGCGTCCGCTACGGGTTTGCCTTTGATCAGCTCGGTGGCCATAGAGGACGAGGCAATGGCGCTGCCGCACCCAAAGGTCTCGAATTTGACGTCCACGATGACGCCGTCCTCTATTTTGAGATAGATCTTCATTATATCGCCGCATTTGGCGTTGCCCACTTCGCCCACACCGTCGGCGTCGGATATAACGCCCACGTTGCGCGGGTTGCGAAAATGATCCATTACTTTGTCGCTATACAAAGCCATACTACACCTCTCAAAGAATAAATTGTCGTTTCCCCTCTTGCAAATCGCGCCAAATAGGAGACATATTGCGCAAATATGCCACCACCTCACGCACGGCGGCCACGGTATAGTCTACGTCCGCGGCGGTGGTTTCGTTCGACAACGTCAGGCGCAACGAGCCGTGCGCCACGTCGTGTACGCGGCCGATAGCCAACAATACGTGGCTGGGATCCAACGAGCCCGACGTACAGGCCGACCCCGACGAAGCGGCGATGCCCTTGTCGTCCAACAGCAGCAAAAGCGACTCGCCCTCTATGCCCTCAAAGCAAAAATTGGCGTTGCCGGGCAAGCGGCGATGCGCGTCTCCGTTGAGCGCCGAGTGGGGTATGGCCAAAATGCCCTCGATAAGCCTATCGCGCAGGGCGGCCACGCGGATAGCGGTGGCCTGCATGGTGGAGCAAGCCTCCTCCAACGCCGCGGCCATACCCATAATGGCGGCCACGTTTTGGGTGCCGGCGCGTTTGCCTCTTTCCTGCGCGCCGCCCTCTATGAGCGTATAGAGCGGAACACCCTTGCGAGCATACAAAACGCCCGCGCCCTTGGGGCCACCGAATTTGTGCGCGGAAATGGATAGCATATCTATATTTTGCGCCCGCACGTCGAGGGGTATATGTCCGGCCGCCTGCACGGCGTCGGTATGAAAGAGTATGCCGCGCTCGCGGCAAATACGCCCCACGTCGCCTATGGGCTGTAGGGTGCCGATCTCGTTGTTGGCGGCCATCACGCTGACCAATACGGTGTCGGGGCGAATGGCGCGCTCCACGTCCTCCGCTCGTATCACGCCGTCGGCTCCCACGCCCACCAGCGTTACATCGAACCCCTCTTTTTGCAACTTTTGCAAAGCGTGCAACACGGCGTGGTGCTCTATGGCGGTGGATACGATGTGCTTCTTGCCCTTGCGGCGACCAAGCGCGGCCGCTGTCAAAACGGCTTGGTTGTCGGCCTCGCTACCGCCCGAAACGAAATAGATCTCGCCGGGGGCGGCGCCTATACACGCACCCACACGAGCGCGAGCCTCTTCCAACGCTTCGGCAGCCCGCTGACCTGCACTGTGCAGGCTGGAGGGATTACCGTACACTTGGCTCAAATAGGGCAGCATTGCCCGAATGGCGACGTCGCTCGTCTTGGTGGTGGCGGCATTATCCAAATAGATCACGTCTCTTCTCCTTTGCCTATGCGGCGCGTTTAGTCTTGGAACAAGGGCGTGGACAGATAGCGGTCGCCCGTATCGGGCAACAGCACCACGATGGTTTTGCCCTCGTTGTCGGGTCGGCGTGCCAACTCGATGGCCGCCCAAGCGGCCGCACCCGAAGATATGCCCACCAATACGCCCTCTTTTTTGCCTATCAGTTTGCCGGTGGCAAAGGCCTCGTCGTTGCCCACCGGTATGATCTCGTCGTACACGGCGGTGTTGAGCACGTCGGGCACGAAGCCCGCGCCGATGCCCTGTATCTTGTGCGCGCCGGCTACGCCGGTGGACAATACGGCCGAGGTCTTGGGCTCTACGGCCACCACTTTGACGGCGGGGTTTTGGCTCTTGAGGTATTCGCCCACGCCCGTGATGGTGCCACCCGTACCGACACCCGCCACAAATATATCCACCTTGCCGTCGGTATCGGCATAGATCTCGGGGCCGGTGGTTTGGCGGTGCACGCGGGGGTTGGCAGGGTTGACGAATTGGCCGGGTATAAAACTATTGGGTATCTCGGCGGCCAACTCGGCGGCTCTGGCAATGGCGCCCTTCATGCCTTTGGCGCCTTCGGTCAGCACCAATTCGGCGCCATAGGCCCGCATCAACTGCCTGCGTTCGACGGACATCGTCTCGGGCATGACGATGATGGCGCGATAGCCTTTGGCCGCGGCGATGGCGGCAAGGCCGATGCCCGTATTGCCCGAGGTCGGCTCGATAATGACGGAGCCCGGCTGCAATTGGCCGTTCTGCTCCGCGTCCTCGATCATGGCCTTGGCGATACGATCTTTGACCGAGCCCGCGGGATTGAAATATTCGAGTTTGGCATAGATTTTGGCCTTGAGGCCATATTCCTTTTCGATGTGCGTCAACTCCAAAAGCGGGGTTTTGCCAACCAGTTGGTCGGCAGATGTATAGATAGTAGACATAGCGTTTCTCCTTAATTATTCCTTATTTTTGATGGCGGCAAACCCTTCTTCGAGGTCTGCCAAAATGTCGTCTATATGTTCGGTGCCTATGGACAAGCGCACCGTATTGGGCTTGATGCCCGCCGCAAGCAACTGCTCGGCGCTAAGCTGCGAGTGGGTGGTGGACGCGGGGTGGATCACCAGCGATTTGACGTCGGCCACGTTGGCCAATAGGCTGAATAGTCGCAGGCTTTCGGTAAACTTTTGCGCGGCTGCCGCGCCTCCCTTTATCTCAAAGGTAAAAATAGAGGCCGCACCGTGCGGGAAATAGGCGTCGTACAACTCCTTTTGCCGTCCGGTGGCAAGCGAGGGGTGATTGACAGCCTCCACTTGGGGGTGATGCGCCAAATAGTCCACCACGCGCAAGGCGTTTTGGGTGTGCCGCTCCAGACGCAGCGACAAAGTTTCCAGCCCCTGCAACAGCAAAAAAGAGTTGAAAGGCGATATGGCCGCGCCTTGGTCGCGCATCAGAGTGGTGCGCAACTTGAGAATATAGGCCATATTGCCGCACGCCTCGGTGAATACCACGCCGTGGTAGGAGGGATTGGGGCGGCTCAACCCCGGGAACTTGTCGTTTTGTGCCCAATCGAAACGGCCGCTATCCACCACCACGCCGCCCATCACCGTGCCATGGCCGCCTATAAACTTGGTGGCCGAGTGCACCACGACGTCGGCGCCGTGCTCTATGGGGCGCAGCAAATAGGGGGTGGCAAAGGTATTGTCCACCACCAAAGGTATGCCGTTGGCGTGCGCCACGGCGGCTATGCCCTCTATGTCGATAACGTCCGAATTGGGGTTGCCCAGCGTTTCGGCATACAACAACTTGGTATTGGGCCGAATGGCCTTGGCAAAGTTGGCGGGGTCGGCGGGATCGACGAAGGTAACCGACAAGCCTTGGTCTTGCAGGGTGTTGGCAAACAAATTGTAGGTGCCGCCGTATAGATTGGTGGAGGACACGATGTGGTCGCCCGCACGCGCTATATTCTGCACGGCGTAGGTGATGGCCGCCGAACCCGACGCCGTAGCCAATGCGCCCACACCGCCCTCCAATGCGGCAATGCGCTTCTCGAACACGTCGCTGGTGGGGTTCATCAGTCGGGTGTAGATATTGCCGCCTTCCGTCAAGCCAAAACGCCCCGCGGCTTGGTTGGAGTCGCGAAAAACGTAGGACGTAGTGGCATATATGGGTACCGCACGCGCGTCGGTAGCGGGATCGGGCCGCTCTTGCCCAACGTGTATCTGCATAGTTTCGAATTTGTATTGATCCGCCATGGTTCTCTCCTCTCTCGCTTGCCTCGGTCGTGCACGGGTGCAAACCGCACGCACGGC
>CAMPCZ010000072.1 GCA_946648015.1 uncultured Clostridia bacterium | reverse complement strand
ACCCGCGACATTTGCCTTGGCAAGGCAACGCTCTACCACTGAGCCACTCCCGCGCATATTGTCGTATTTGAATTGCTCCATTGGGCGCTCGGACAATGGAAACAATTCGCAGAGCAGGGGAAACCTGCATCCAATGTATTGTAACGCATAGGCTTGTATTTGTCAAGCATTTTGCGTATTTAGCGGAATGGTGCGCTCGAAGAGACTCGAACTCATACCTCGAAAGACTAGATCCTAAGTCTAGCGCGTCTACCAATTCCGCCACGAGCGCATATTTGGTGATCCATCGGGGGCTCGAACCCCGGACCCTCTGATTAAAAGTCAGATGCTCTACCGACTGAGCTAATGAATCATGTTGGCAGGGGTAGCGTGATTTGAACACACGAATGTCAGAGTCAAAGTCTGATGCCTTACCGCTTGGCGATACCCCTACGGTTATTAAATGAATGGGGTGAGTAAAGGGACTCGAACCCTTGGCCTCCAGGGCCACAACCTGGCGCTCTAACCAACTGAGCTATACCCACCATATATGGTGAACCTGGGGGGATTCGAACCCTCGACCCACGGCTTAGAAGGCCGTTGCTCTATCCAACTGAGCTACAAGTCCACGTGGAGCGAGTGATGGGAATCGAACCCACGCGACCAGCTTGGAAGGCTGGGATTCTACCGTTGAACTACACTCGCGCGACCCATTCTTGCCATAGTATCTTAGCACTATGATGCGTATGTTGTCAACAAAATAATCTAAAAATTTTTGAATTTTACTATTTTCGGAGTAACCAAGTCCCCGTCGATAATTATTTCGGCGTAACTGGCGGTGCTGTCTGGGTAGCAAACGTGTCCGGGATTGACGCATAGCACGCCGTTGACGTAGCGTATATCCGCTACGTGCGTGTGGCCGTACAGTGCTATCTGTGCGCCGACTGCCGCCGCGGCAGCCGCCAAACTATCCAAGCAGTATTTGACGCCGTATCTGTGCCCGTGCGTCATAAAGATGCGATATTTGCCCGCATTAAAGGTGTATTCTTCGTTCCAATCGCAGTCGTAGTCACAGTTGCCTTTGACCGCAGCAAATTGCGTCGGAAAAGCATATTGCAGACATTCGGCGTCGCGATATCCGTCGCCCAAAAACAAAACGTGCGAGTATGCCGTTGTGCAGTCGAGAAATCGGTTAAATTTGGCGGGCTCGCCGTGTACGTCGGATAGAACCAATAGTTTCATAGCAAGTCGACCAATTTGCGCAAGGCGCGTGCGCGGTGGGAGACGATGTTTTTCTCGTTGGCAGTGGCCATACCGAACGATTTGCCCAAGTCGTAGCTATAAAAAAGACTGTCGTAGCCGAATCCGTTAGTTCCCGTTTCGCAAGTCAGAATGTATCCGTCCACGCGTCCTTCTACCGTCAGGTAGTGTCCATCGGGGTAATACAACACTATGTTTGTGGCAAAATAGGCCTTGCGGTCTTTTTCGTCGGGCGTGGCGGCCAGTGCATGCAACAACTTGCGTCGATTGGCTGCGTCGTCGTGCTGCTCTCCCGCATATCTCGCCGAATATACGCCCGGTGCGCCATGCAAGATTTCTACGCAAAGCCCCGAATCGTCGGCAAGAGCCGGTGTGCCCGTCATACGGCAAATAGTGGAAGCCTTGATGAGGGCATTTTCGGCAAATGTAGCGCCCGTTTCCTCTATATCTATATCGATGCCCTTGTCTTTCATCGTATATAGCGTGAAGCGATCGCCTATGATCTGTTTGATTTCTCTCACTTTGTTTGCGTTGTTTGACGCGATGATTAGATCCATATCGTTTACCTCGGTATCATTATAAAACGATTCGGCTTTGTTGACAACAAAAATGTCCGCACTTTGTCCCAAACGGGGGTTGAAAAAAACGTAGGATTTGTTTATAATATGGTTATGAATAAAAAACGTAAAGTGTTTATGTGTAGATTGCCCTTGGTGAACTACGTTATTCTGGGGATTATGGCGGCTGTTTTGGTGCCCTTTGCCGTATGGAGCATATTGCGCATAGCCGAGGTGGGCACGTTTTATTCGGTCAATCCAACGTTCGACGTTATAGCATTGGTAGCCGAAGTGTTGGTAACGGCCTTTATCGTAGCGCTGACATTGCTCACTCGGTACGTGGTTACGCCTAAGCATTTTGTCGTGCAACGCATTGTTGCCACCAAAATACCCGTGGACAAGTTGCTTTTGTTGCGGCACGAAATGAGTGAGAATATGTTGGTGCTCTATTTTGCGGACGCGCGCGCCCCCGAAGGCGTGCGTTTCGTCGTGTTGCGCGTTTTCAACAAACAGATGCAGGCCATTGTCGCGGCCATACAAGAGGTAAATCCGCACGTTTCATACGAAATGTTTGACAATTCGAGGAAGGATGGCGATGACTAAACGCTTGATGAATGGAATAGAAGCCGCATTGCGCGGCGCCTACGAGGCGGCTGTCGACTGCGTCTGTTTGGACGATCATAGATATAGAGACGTCGCCTGCGATGGCGAAAAGGTGTGGCCCGCACATCCCTTGCAATATGCGCTGGGCGCCTCGATAGCAGGCGTGCGTTCGCTGGCCGTATGCGCCGACGTCAATACGGACGATCTGGCATCTGTCGCCCACGTAGGCGTCAACGCCTCATTGGTGGTGGTGCTGGTAGACAACGATGCCAGACCCTATTGCGACCTGCGCGCGCTGGCCGTTGCGGCGCACTTGCCCATGATGGAGCCTGCATCGGTATATGAGTGCAAAACCTTTGTGAAAATAGCCTGCAATATCAGCGAAAAATACGATGTGCCCGTGCTGGTGCACATAGGGCAAGGTTTGGCGGATACCTATGACCAAGTGGAGTTGGTAGACCCCAAGGTGTTGCAACCCAAGACGTACAAACGCAACGTGGAGAAATACGTTACGTTGCCCACCGGCAACAAACTGTGTGCCGAAGATATGGTGGTGCGTGACAAGCGTATGGCCACCGATTGCGAGGCGTTTCCCGTGCATAAGGTGGAATACCGCGATCGAACGATGGGCGTGATATGCTACGGCGAAGTGTATGCTGCCATAGCCACAGCGGCACCGCATTTGTCGGTGTTGCGGTTGGGACTGGTGTACCCGTTGCCGATGGAAACCGTGCGCGATTTTGCCGCGCAAGTAGAAGATCTGGTGGTCATAGAGGAAGGCGAGCCTTTGGTGGAGCAAGCGCTCAAATCGTCCGGCGTCGCTTGCCACGGACAAGATCTGTTTCCGTTGCGTATGCGCTATGGCCCCGCCGAAATCAAGGAGCGGCTCCTTGGCGTAGATATGCCCAAGGACGACGTGTCCTTGCCCATTCGTACCCCGGCATTTTGCGGAGAATGCGGCTTGATCGACCTGTTTACCGCTCTCAAAAAAGCCGAGGTGCGCGTGCATACCGACGTGGATTGCGGCTATTTGGCCGCCAATGTGCCCATGGTATGCGTAGATACCGCATTTGCCGGCTCACCGGTAGCACTCGCCGCAGGTTTTGCAAGGCGCGAGGCCTGTGTTGCAGTCGTATCTTCCGAGCGAATAGATCTCAACGATTTTCGACGCAATTTGGGCGCCCTTTGCGTGTTTGTATATGGCAACGTAGCGCCTTTGGCGCGTGTTTTGCCTACGTTGCAGCCAAAAGTAGCCGTCATCGAAAGTAGCGCCATATCCGATTATGTCGGAAAACCCGGCGTATGGCTGGTGCCTATGGACAGGGAGTGCCGTCGTGGATAAAAAGGTTTTGATCGCGTTCAGCGGAGGGCAACCCGCGCATTATATGTTGGATCTGCTTGCTTACGTAGCGCAACAAGAGGCAAGCGACATTGGCTACTACTTGCCGCGCCCCACGTCGCTAGCCGCCTGTGCGCAACGCGCATACGTTTGCATCGGCAGTCAGACCGCGTGCAAAGAGTTTTTGCCCGGCGAAGCGGACGTACTGTTGGCTATGGAAGAATTGGAAGGGCGACGAGGCGTGCGTTTTTTATCCAAAGAAGGCATACTGATATTGTGCTCGTGTCATCGCTTGCCCATGTCGGTGTCGGTGGGTACAACGGGGTATCCGACCGATATTTTGTACCGTTCGGTGAGCGAAGGACGACGTGTATTGCAAATCAAACGCACTGAGATGGAAATACCCATTATCGGTGCAACGCTTTTGCGTGCGCTGGGATATGACGCACCAACCGCGCAAACCATGCTTGCCGGATGCAGGTTGACGATAGAAGACTCCGACTTGGCGCTGGTGTATAGCAAGGAATATAGCAAGTAGCAACACACGACAGTCTTTCATACAATATTGTATGAAAGAACTCAAATGTGTGGTGAATTGCGCAAAGATAAACAAGGCTATAGCGGCCTACCGAAAACCGATCATATTGATGGCCAAAGCAAATTGCTATGGACTGGGGCTGGAAGTGGCTCGTGCGGTGCAAGACGCAGTTGTGGCCTTTGGCGTGGCTTTTGGCGAAGAAGGGGTGGCACTGCGCCGCCTTTGCGACAAGCCGATATTGATCACTACGCCCTGGTGGACGCTGTCGGACGTATTGCGATGCCGCCTGTCCCCTATGATACAAAGCGTAGAGGACGCACGCCGCATAGGACAAGCAACTCAGTCGTGCGGCGTGCAAATCAAACTGAATAGCGGTATGAATCGCTTTGGCATTTCCTCTGTGGCCGAACTGCGCCAAGTGCTGGCGGTGTTGCGTGCCAATCCTAATATATATATCGCGGGCGCGTACACGCATTATGCGTCCGCCTCGCGCTATGAGGAACAAAACAAACGCCTTTCGCCTATGTTAGCCGCATTGCCCAAGGGAATATGCGTCCATACGCAGGCAACATCCACCGCCGATAGGGCGGGTTTCGACGCCTTGCGGGTAGGACTGGGCGCATACCGCGACAGCGTGCGTCTGTACAGTCGCGTGATCGCCACACACCGCGTGCATCGCGGGGAGCAGGTGGGATATGACGGTATCTATACAGCCCAAGGCAGCGAATACCTTGCCGTGATGATAGGCGGCTATGCAGATGGCCTTGCCAAAGCGTTGGTGGGTCATTTGGTGAGCATAAAAGGCCGATACTATCCGATCGTCGCAGTGTGCATGGACGTGTGTATACTGCGCGTGTCCCCGATGGTGAATGTCGGCGATGAGGTGGCGGTGTTGGGCGAAACGCCCTTGCCAAAAGGTCTAACTCTATACGAAACGTACACAGGACTGCACGGACGGTGCCGGTTCGAGTACGAATATACGACGGAGATATAATGAGAATCATAGCGGGAAAACATAGGGGGCGCAAATTGCTGACGCCCAAAGACGATAGGGTGGTGCGGCCTACTACCGACTTTACGCGCGAGGCGCTGTTTAGCATCTTGGGACAAAAGGTAGTGGGCGCCAAGGTGCTGGACCTATTTGGCGGTACGGGCGCATTGTCGTTGGAGAGTATGTCGCGCGGGGCGTATGCGGCCACCACTTGCGACCTCTCGCGCGAGAGCTTGGCGTTGATACGCAAAAATGCCGAGATGATGGGGGAGCGGCTAGAGATCGTGCAAGGTGACTTTCGCCAATGTTGCAAGCGTCTTGAGGGAAGGCAATTCGATCTTATTTTTCTCGATCCGCCCTACGCCATGGAAAGCGCACCCGTTTTGCGTGCCATTGCCGAGGCGGACTTGGCGGCCGAGGGGTGCACGATCGTATACGAACACGACGCGGCCGATACGTTGGCGGTGGACGGGGTTTGGCATATAACGGATAATCGACGCTATGGCAGAGTGGCGTTGACGTTTATAACAAAGGAGACGGTATGAAAACTTGTATGTTGACGGGAAGTTTCGACCCCTTTACCGTGGGTCATTTGGATTTGGTGCGGCGCGTCGTGGGCGTTTTTGACAAAGTGTACGTGGCGGTGCTTGTCAATCCTCTGAAAAAATACACCTTTTCGGTGGATCAGCGCTTGCGCATATTGCACGCCGCTTTGGACGAGTATCAAAACGTGCGCGTGGTCAGTTATGCCGGAATGACCTATGATTTGGCGCGCGAATTGGGCGTCGATTATTTGGTGCGCGGCATTCGAGCCGAAAGCGATTTTCGATATGAGCAGGATATGGCCGAATTCAATATGCAGGAGGGCGGCATAGATACCATTTGTTTGATGACCAACGCCCTACATGACGTGTCGAGCGGAGAGGTGCGCAGGCGACTACAAGCACAAGAAAGCTTGGTGGGGTACGTGCCCGACGTCTGCATACCTTTGGTTGAAAAAATCTATTGGAGCGAAGTTAACGCCTAAAGTGCCAAGCAAAACAGCATACACAGCCCAAACGATAGGATCGCTTGGGTTGTTTTTGCCAGTAGGTATCGCAAGGGGTTGACGTGGCATTTGGCAAGGTATGCCACCGATTGCAAGCATACGCTAAGACCGCCGAACGTAATGAGAAGACAACACAATGGCGCGCTGATCGTGATGGGTAGAGCGGACTGGGACAACAATACGCAACCGCGCGTCATTTCGGTGAGGCCGTATAAAACGGAAACGCCGGCTTGCGGGGCTATACCCAAGGCCAAAAGCGCGCGAGACAGGGCCCGAAAGATGCCCAAGTCTTCCATTATGTCGGCGATGACGTTGAACATAACGATATAAACGCAGGCCACCAATAGGGAGATGACGGTATTGTAGGCGGTCTCCCACAACAATTTGTCCATCTTGACGGGTTGAGCAACGTTGGTATTGACCCCGTAGTGCTTGCGCTTGCCGCGGTAGATAAAACCATTGAGCACGGTGGCCAGATAGTGCGCGGCCAAGATACATAGCCCCGCCTTGTAGTTGTGCAATATTTGGGTGCCGACTGCACCCACTACGAACATAGGACCGGTGGCCGACGTGAAAGAAATCATTTTTTTTGCACCGTCGCGGTCGATGACGCCGTGCTCGTACATTTCGGCGGTAAGCTTGGCGCCTACGGGATAGCCGCTGAGAAAACTCATTACCATCACGTACAATCCCTCGCTGGGCGCGTGATACAGTTTTTTCGTAACGTTGATTTGCGATAATTTGCCCGCTACGCCCGTGCCGGTAAGCAAACCCGACAAAAAGAAAAAGGGCAGCATCGAGGGCAACACCGACACCACGTACATCATCAATCCGTTGCTAACGGATTGCGCATATCGTTGCGGCTGTACGATCAGGGCTATCATAAGCACTACGGATAGTATGGCGACGGCGATTTTGGATGCTTTCATATAGCAAAATATGACGCTTGTCCTCTCTATATTCCGTAGAATTCGGCAAATCGTGAGTACGCGCTGTTATTGTTGTAAGGCGTGAAAAATGGGTATTGACAAAAAAGATAGAAGAAGTTATTATTAAATTATGGCTAAGAAGAATAAGAAAGACATAGACGAAGGAGCGGTGGAAGACGCCCCTATGAGCGAGTACGCCAAAGAGCTGGAATACGAGAAGTCTTTGCCCAAAAAAGAGCGCAAGGCATACCGCCGGGTCAAGCGAAGACAGAACTTTTCCGATTGGGTGGACAAACATTGGTTTCCCTTTCTTTTGTTTTGCGCCGTCATTCTTTTGTGTAGTGCCATCACTATTTTGCTTGCATTCAACAACAAACTATAAGAGTCTCCATAGGAGACTTTTATTTTATATCTGGGTGATTTGTCAAATCAAGTGCAACACTGTTTCGGTTCCGGTTCAAATGATTTGCATCGTGTGGGGCACGTCCTGCGCGTGCAATAGTCGATAGGTATCGTGCGCTTTGGCGTCAATTTTGCCCATAGGGTGCGCCGATAGAGCCGCGTGTGACGTGAGAATAGTGCCACATTGCGCAAGCGCGGATAGAATGGAAAGCTTGTCTTTGCGCACGGCAAGCACGTTAAAGTAGGGTTCGGCGCGTTGCAAAACCTCTAAATCGGACTGTCTGAGATCGAGTAGGGCGGCGGTAAACAGGCGCGTAATGCGCGCACGCGTATAGCGTTTGGTGCAGGCATTCTCGATCGCCTCGGTGAGCGTATTGCACGCATTGGCGCTTTGCCATACGCGGTTTTGCAACCCTTCGGTAGCGTCCATAAGCCCCTCGTAATAGGGCTTGTCATGCCGTCGCAAAGCGGCAAGGTACAGTACCGTTTGCTCCGGCGTCGCCGAGAGCAGATCGTTTTTGACGTAGTCGGGTATCAACGTGGTATAGTCACCGCCCTCTTGCATCGCTTGCCGAATGTACGCCGAGGATAGCGCGGGCGTTTCGCTGTGATAG
>CAMPCZ010000071.1 GCA_946648015.1 uncultured Clostridia bacterium | reverse complement strand
ATGCGCCAATTGCCATTTGCACAAAAAACTTCGCCCGCGCTGTTTCGACAATATATTTGACAGATCGCCAAACGGTTTATATAATAAAAATATGATAGACGCCATCAATAATCTGCAAAAACCTTGGAATATACTGGCCTGGGCGGGCTGCGCCGTCTTCGTCATTGTTTTGGCTTTGGTTTTGACCAAACTCAACAAAATCGTATTCAAACAGGTGCAAAAACGCCACCAAGGCTTGCATTTGCTCTTTTTTCAACATTTGGTATCCATCATCATCGTCGTCGGCCTCCTCGTATTGACGGTATCTTCTTTTTCGGGGTTCCAATCGGTTTGGCAGACGATGCTGGGCGGCACCGCCATCATCAGCGCCGTCATCGCCTTTGCGGCGCAGGACGTCATCAAGGACATTTTGGCGGGCATGATGCTCAGCGTGCATCGGCCCTTCGAGGTGGGACACCGCATCGTGTTGGAGGACGGCACCGCGGGCATAGTGGAAGAGATGACCTTGCGCCACGTCGTACTGCGTGGCGTCGATACCACGCGCTACGTCATACCCAACAGCCAAATCAATGCCAAGCGCATCACCAATTTGTCCTACCAACGCGACAATCGCTCGGCCGAATTCAACTTTTCCATAGGCTACAATAGCGATATGACCTTGGCCAAACGCGTGATAAAAGAGGCCATAGAGGCAAGCGAATACTCCATTCCGGGGTTTATCGACAAAGACGGACAGGCGAAATATGCCGACGTCTACTTTATGCGCTTTGCCGACAGCGCGCTCATCTTGCACGCCACCGTCTACTTCGAAAACTGCGTGCCATCCGAACGCTTGATAGACGACGTCAACGTGCGTGTGCGCGAAGCGTTGATGGCAAACGGCATAGAGATCCCCTACAACTACGTCAACGTCGTTGACGCCACCCCCAAAGCGGAGGAATAAAGGATAGGACAAAGGGGTCGGCAACCCTACAACGCCCAAGTGGTGGTATGCGCCCGTCCCCGTCAACGGACAACCAATGGGGAAGTAGCACCCATACGCAAAAGCGACCCCAACGACAAAACACGAGCTTCTCGGTAGCACCTATACAACAAACGGGATAGTAAGGCATATAAAAGCGCGACGGCGCACGGCTTCGGCGGCAGGTTTTTCAATATGCCGAGTGCGACGGCGAACCCCGAGGCAAGCAAGTACAAACGACTAAGCGCGACTACACGTCTCCCAAAGGACGAAAGTCGCGCTTTTTGCTATAAAAAATGCGCTTGCCGCAAAGCAAGCGCATTTGAAACCATTTCGTTATTCCTTTTCGATCCAATCGAGATCCAGCGAAAGAATGTAGCCTTGGCGCATGGTACCCGTGGGCGACGCATTGGAGATGCCCAACGAGGTTTGCCACAAAACCATCTTGCCCTCGGTATCGTACACGATCTCGGTATCTTGGCGGAAGTTGGCCGAAATGCCACCCAAGTCCTTGGAGTTGAGTTCGCGGAAAGAATGCACTTGAATGACCAGATTGCCTTCATCATCGGTATGGTAGGTATAAATGTTGAGGAAAGGCGCCAACTTGGCCGCTTCGGACGCGGCGAACGCTCTGTTTTGCTCCTCCATCCATTCGATCAAGCCATCGTAGGCAATGATGTTGCGCGCTACCAACTGCGCAAAGGTCTCGAGATTGTTCTCCTCCAACACCGACTTAAACAGACCGCCGACGTACTCGTCGCGTTTCTCTTTGAGCGTGCCTTCCAAGCCCAACTCATCGTTGGCGTCGTAGTATTTGGTAGTTACCCAAAAACCGCTGTACTTGGTGATCAACGAATCCACCACGGCGTCGGGCGTGGGCGCCGACTCCTCTACGGCAAATGCGGAATTGGCCTCTGTGGTGAGCACCGTGCTTGCGCTGCCGTCGGCCGCCGCGTTGGCGCCGTATTTATCGATCAACTGCCGTGCCTCGGGGGCGGTGATGGATTTGACTGCGTTTTGGATCAAATAGTTGCCATAGCAGCCGAATTGACCGAAATAATTGACCGTTGCGGGTTTGGGCTTGCATGCCGTCAGGACGCCCACGCATAGGGCGATGGCGAGCACTACGCATACGATTTTGACGAATACTTTCTTCATGGATTGCCTCCTTATCCAACTTGGCGACGAATTGTCGCTCGCCCCTCTATGGGGCTCTTCGATTGGTATTATTATAGCAAGGAAAAAGTGGAATGTCAATATTTGTCAATTCATATTTATCGTAGACAAGCGGCCGACGGGCGGGTTCGACTTGTCCGTTATCGACACGAAAAGAGAAAACCGAAGTTTCGCCAACTCCAATAACCGGGCGTCCCCATAGATGATTTCATGAAAAAGTGCGCGTTTGCACGAGAATTATACCGCAACCGCACGACATTTAGGCACTATCGAAAGAACATGGATATCTTTCCTTGCGGCCGCCGCAAGGCCGGTGCTTGCAATGCTCGACGAGGGCTAACCGTGCGTAAATAAGCGATTTCTTCGTCTTGACCGTTGTCAAATGGAATTTTCGGATATATATAATACTTTGAGCGCAACCGTGCGGCGCGAATAGGCGATAAAATAAATATACGTAGTATATTGACATAAACTGTTTTGGTTGGTATAATTACTATGTTACATTTGGAAGAACGCAGACGGCACACCAAGCCCGACAACGAGAGAACGAAAATGATCAAAACCAAGGATAAAAAAGTATATGTATCCATAGACTTCGGTGCGGATACCACCAAATCTGCCGTCGCCTACCGCGACGTAGACGGCAATTTTCAATATTCGCTGGCTTTCAACGGCGGCCGCGGCATACCCTCTATCGCCTACTACGACGACGTCAACAAGACGTGGCTCTTCGACAGCGCAGGCATCAACGCGCTGACCAAAGCCTCCTTTCGCTATATCGTCAAGATAAAAGACTTGCTCGACCTGTTTGCCGAAGACGCCGACCTATACGACAACCAGCGCAAATACAAAAATTTCTACTATCCGCCCAAAGAGAGAGAAACCTATCGCTCCACCATCGACGGAGGCCGCTACTTCGAGGCCAACCTGACGCCGCGGCAAGTTTGCCGCGCTTTTGCGCAATATTGCGTGGACTTGCTCAAAGCCGAGATCGCCGCGCAATTCGGCAAAGTAGACGTCGTATACGTGGTGGTCTACCCCGCTTTTGCCCAACTCGACTACATCAAAGAATTGCGCACCTTCGTCAAAGACGCCGCCGGCTGCGAGGACGACAACGTGCTGGTGTTTTCGGCGCCCAAGTCGGTGGGTGTGTCCGCCAAAGAATTCGGTATTTTGGACGACAAAGCCAAAAACGTGCTCATCTTCAACGCCGGTGAAAACGAGATATCGGTGGTCAAAGCGCGCTTTGACAGCAACAACATATTGACCTACGGCGCCGACGGACATTGCCCGCCCGCGCCCATCGGCGGCCGCAACGTCGACCTCTATCTGACCAACCTTTTGTACGAGCGCTCGACCGCCATAAAGCCTTTCGGTAGCACGGGCGATTCGCTGCAAGGCGAGGACGGCTCCTACTACGACCAATACTGCATGCAGCAAGAAGTAAAAGCGGGCAAGGCCATCTTCAGCGACGGTCGTTGTTATGCGCGCGCGGGCAGTCGAGTGAACTTTGCCGTCTACCGTGAGATGTTGACCGACATCACCCTGACCAAAGTCGAATTCGCCGACTGCTGCGCCGCCGTCTACGAGCGCGTGTGGCAATACGTCAAGCAAGAGTTGGAGCAGCCCGACAACGCCGACGGCATAGACGCCATCATCTTGTCGGGTGGCGCCGCCGACTCGTATGGGTTAGACAAGTACATAGAGCGAAAGATGCACGCTTCTCCCTACAAAAAAGTGCGCTATCTCGACTTCAGCCCCGAAAACAAAGAGCAAGGTTACGACGATATATTGTGCGATTCCAAGGACACCGTGCCCATTGGCGCAGCCCTATTCGGCGCAGGCAAATATCGCTTCTCCATCGTTACCACGCGTTCCTACGGCACCTACAACCACAAGGAAGCCAAAGGGTATTATTACAACGAGTTTGTAGAGAAAGGCGAAATAATCCCCATAAGCGGCCACCTTATCGAAAAGGAATGTATGTCGCGCCCTGTACGAGTTACCAACTTTGCATACAAGGACGGCGAATGGTATATCGACAACGAATACTACAAGTGCAACCCCAAGACCAACGATTTGAAGACTTGTAAGGTATACTTCGGTGACTATGACCCTAGGTCGCAAACAAGCCAAAAAAAGTCATCCTTTCAGGGAGAACAAACGGATAAAAACCAAAACACAACGCGTCTGCGCCTTTCGGTCATCGGCCGATATCGGCTGGTATTCACCCTGCCGAAAGGCTTCAACTATGCGCGATACGACATATCCACCCTGGAGGATCTGCTCAAGGAGAACGAAAGCGGTTGTCTGGGTATGAGCGAAGGGTTCCGCATCGACTCGGAGGGGCGCGCAGAGCCCGTGGTGCGGTGCGGCAAGATGGTCAAGATCCGCAAAGACATCTCCGAGTTCCGTGACATAGCACCCTACAACAAGGTGCAAGGCATTTTGATCCCCAAAGGCAAAAAGTCGGGTATGAACATCAACGATTAGAGGCGACAAGCGATGAGAAACAACAATATCAAAACAGTCGAAGGAAAAACCGTAATCAAAACAGATACCACCAACTCGGCCGACGCCCAGCCCCTCACCAAGGACAAACTGGGGGATATTCAGTTGGTAGATACGATAGGCCGCTACGACAACCTGTCCATGCTCAAAATACCCATCGCACAATACGCCGCCCGAGAGGACACGGGCGAATACGGCATACGCTACAAGCCGGCCGTGCACGGCAGTGTGAACGGCGCGCGTATCCGCACCAACCAAGAGGAAGCCGCCAAATTGTTTTTGTCCAAGTTGCGCGGGTTCGGTCTGCTCGCCGACTGCGTGGGCAGCGGCAAGACGTACGAAGCCTGCGTGGTGGTCAGCGAACTGGCCGTGCGCGGGCTTATCGACAACCTATTGATCATCGTACCCGACGAGGCATTGCTGGCCAAATGGACGCGCGTGGTCGAAAAGGACTTTGGTCTGGGCGTAGGCAATCTGCATCGCATAGAGACCCTCGGCGACACCGAAGGAAAAGAGCACCTCGTCAAAAAGAGAGAGCTTAGCACGGTGGAATGCGACAAGCCCCGCGGCGCCTACATTATGATGTATGACGGCCTCATCAAGTCGGGCATAGACCAAGTAAAAAGCCAACTGTTCGATATGATAGTGGTGGACGAAGCGCACAATTTGTGCAAAGTAGAGGACGGCAATATGCATTCGATGTATTACCTGTCCCTGCTGATGCGCACCAAGCGCGACTTTGACAAGGAGTTTTGCCTACTGCTCACCGCCACCCCTCACAACGGCAACCTCGAAGCGATGTTCAATCTGTGGTATTTCATTCGCTGCAAAGGCGGCACGCCCGAATGTTTTTTGCGCAACGGCACCACCAATCCCATTTTGCGCAAAGAGTTTGAAGGCGAAAAGGACTACTACCGCAACGTGGTGTGCAAAGGCGCCACCACCGTCAGCGAGTATATCGAGCGCGCCCAATGCGAATTGCTGGTGGGCTTGGAGGGCGTGGTCAATCCCTACCGCACCGCGTTTTTCAGCCAATTCCGTTCACGCCAAGGCAAGACGTACAAAGCCATTACCTTCGCGGAATACAAGGACATGAAAAGCTACGAGCGCAAATCGCGCGCCCGCGCTTTTCTCGACTGCAACCGAGCCATACGCGAGGAACTCAACGATTTGGTCAACCAATCCTACACCAACGTGGTGATGCGTTCCATTATGGTGCGCCGCAAAAACGACTTTTCGGTGTCGCGCATGGCGCATAGCCACTTTTTCTTGCCCATCGACAGCAAACTGAAAATAGAGCGTGTGGGCAACGTTCCCACAAGTCCCCACTTCTTCTTCGACGGCGAAGCGATGGCGGCCGCCGACTTTTCCAACATCTTCGGCGACGGCCCCGACGCCGCCGAAAAGGCCTTGTTCGACCAAAACCGTCACTTTGTGCAAAACGGCGGCGTGGCCAAGACGGGGTTTGCGGCCTACTACTACGACGCCATATCGGGGATTTTGGAGCAAGATCGAAGCGACGACTACATCTACATAGACCAAGTGGAGTGCAACTACGACCAAGACGTCCCCCTCGAAGTCAAGCTCAAAATAGAGGACGATGCGATCTTTGCCGCCAAATGCGCCAAATTCGTAGACATCATACGCGCTTTGGACAAAGTGCCGGGCGACAACCATCGCACCATCGTGTTTTTCGACTACAAACTGGACAAAAACGACGACCCCGACGGCGACGGCACCAGTTGGAAAGCCCTGTCCGCCTACCTCAAAGCCAACGCGCCCGACCTGTATCGGCGCACCATAGTAGGCGACCACGACAACATCGGCAAGAGTATAGATGCCTACAACGACAAGCCCGACGCACTGCTATTGGCCGCTGACCGCGCGTACACCGAGGGACAAGATCTGCAATCGGGCAACGTCATCTTCAACTTTGAGGTGCCGGTAGACCCCATGGCGATGGACCAGCAGATAGGCCGCGTACACCGTTTGGGGCAAGCCGACGACGTGCAGATCTACTCCTTTGCCACCATGAGCCGTTTGGACGGATACTGCTTGGCCTATTTCGCCTCGGTGGGCATACTGAGCGACAAAAACGGCGACGCCACCATATTGTCGGGCTGCAACAGCGACAAAATGAAGACGATGCGCTGCCCGCATTGCGGCGATATGATCCTCATCTACGAGTCGGACTACGACGAGATCTTGCCCTCGTGCCCCGAGTGCGCCAAAACGGGCATATCCAACCAAATGGAGCCCCGCGTGGTGCGCAACAAAGAAACGGGCGAGGAGAGCGCCGAATACGTGTGCAAAGCCAACCCGAAACACCGGATGTCGGTATCCAGCCGCGACGCGTTGCGCTGCTCCAACTGTGCCGAAGCGCCCCTACGGCAACCCATCGTCATCAACGAATTCGTATGCGCCAACAACCCGCGCCACCGCATCAAACGCGTAAAAGACAACAACTACGACTACGCTTGTCTTTCGCGATACAGAAACAAGATGCGCCGTTTGTGGTCCGACGAGGGCGACAACATCGTCGGTTGCTCCAAGTGGTGCGTATTCCAGCATTGCCCCTCGGCCGGCATGGGCGACAACTGCGCCTTGCGCAAAAATAAGGACACCATCAAAACGCCCAACGCGGCCAAGTTGATATGCTTGCGTTGCAACGACTACGAGAAATGCGACTGCAGGATAGACGACGCAGGCCTTGCGGACAGCTGCGCCAGGTGCACGATGGTGAAGAGCAAGCGAATGACGTGCGGCATCAAGCGCCCCTACGAGATCAATTTCGGCACCGACTACCAAAACGCCGATTGCCCCCTATGCGGAGGCGTGCTCAAACAAATAGTGGCCAACACGTTTGAGACCTACGTGCGCGATCGCTACGAAAACGACAAAGAGTTTTGCCTACACTTCGCCACCGAGTTGGAGAAGACGCTACAAATCAAACAAATCATCACTTTCAACGATTAGGGAGAAAGGTTATGGCGGATAAAAAGATCGTATATCACATTACCCAAGAAGACGACGTCTTGCTATTCGAGACGTTGGTACATCTTTTGGAGCGCAACCAATACGACGGCATAACGGTGTTGGGCTCGGGCAAAAACCAAGACAGTGCCCGCTCGAAAACCATCGCCTACACCAAAGACGGCGTGGATTATATCTATCGCGTGGGAGCGCCGCGCGAATCCAACGACGTCAGCCTTACGCTGGACACCGGCAGCGGCTCGGCTTGGTTTCGCAGTATGCGCGGCGAGGTGATAGCCGACTCGGTGCGCGCGCAAAACTCGTGGGAAGACCTCATCTCGCAGATCGCCCAAAAGTTCTACAAAGAAAACCCCTTGCTGGTATACAAAGACGACGACAATTCCTTTGTGGAAAACACGGCGGAACAAAAGGATAATATCGAGCGCGTCTTGCGCACTTTCTACGACTTTGGCCCGCGCGACATCATCATCAAAGAGGCGCCGCACGAGGAGACCAAAGACATATACGCCGTCAGTCTGCGTATGTTGGTGCGCGCCTCGGCCGGTGCGCCCATCCCCGTCATCGGCAAGCTCTATTTTACCAAAGACGACAACAACAATATGGTGTTTTTGGACAAAGCGGACGCCGAACAAATAGAAAAGCAATTGTTGTCTTGCACGGCATCCGCTCTGCCCGACCAAGACAAAAAAACACGATTGGACAACGCCATCTACAACATCTTGCGCGACCTACTGGTCAACCGCGAGCATCTGGAGGATAAGTTCGTCTTTAACAAAGACAATATAAACGTCATCGACCACTTGACCGAAAGCCTCAGGCGCGAGCGCCAACAAGGCGACGTGGAGGTGGAAATCAGCGAGATAACGGCCAATATGTACTTTGTCATCTCGGTAAAGGTGGCCG
>CAMPCZ010000070.1 GCA_946648015.1 uncultured Clostridia bacterium | reverse complement strand
GCGGAAACGCCAATAAAAATGGGGAGTAACCTCCCCATTTTTGTTTGTCCGCATTAGAAAGGCTTTAATAGTGTAGTCAAAAGATTACCGTCGCCGATCTTTCTTCCTTGTGCATCTCTGGTCACTCTTCCATCGTATTCACCGAGTTTTCGACCTTGTGCATCTCGAATGATTTGTCTTGTCCCTTGATCTTGGATTTCTCCTATCTTTCTTCCTTGTTTGTCGCGCAGTATTTGATTCATAACCAACCTCCATTGTTTGATTCGCAGTTATCCTGCTAAAAAGAGTATAACAAAAGCGATGCACCGGAGTTGGTACATCGCTTTTTGACTTGGTTTTGCGGCTAGTTTTTTGAGAACAATACAGGTGAAGCCATTCCTTTTTTCATATACCTTGCGGGAATACGTTTATCTATAAACATATCCCAAATCTCTATAGGAGCTAATTCGCCATTAAATCCATACCGTCCAACTCGTTCAGATGGATACCAATTGTGTACTTTATATACGGCCTTTACTACGCCATCAGTAACGGAAAGCACATAGGGATATTCTTCTATACTTTTGGGAGCAATCCTCCATGCCGCCCTTGTGGCCTCATATCTGCACTCTTGTGGGTTTGGAAAATGCTCTACCAAGCTTTCGATTTTCCAATCTTTTACCTTGATGATGATGTATTTGAAATCATTAGAGTCAGGTTCTCTATATTCGGGGCGATGAAAGGTATTTTCTATAACTTCTGCGTTTGTCACGCCTCTTTCAGTATGATGTCCGCTCTGTATGTTCGATAACCCTTGATAGGCATCAATGAGAGCAGACTCAACCTCAAAGGCAGTGTCTTCATTGGGTAAGCCCCAGCGATGGATAACATGTATTACTTCCAATCCTGCTTCCTTGATATCGTTTATGGTGCGAAACTTGTTTGGATCGCTATCGCTCGAATTTTCAGCGCCTTCATAATAATCAATCGCACCTTTAACGTGATTGAAAACTCGATCGCCTTTTCCTTTCCCAACATAGAAAGTTTGTCCGTTTCTAGGATCTATCAAGCGATATACATAATAACCGATTCCCTCTATCGTTTCATTTGAAAAGTGCTCAATCATCTATATTCCTCCTTTTATCCTCTATTTTTGTTGTATTTTTCCATTGCTTTGACTAAGTCTTCCTTTATCTTATCTCTCAATGATTGTGGGGTTAGGATTTCCACGGCATTGAGATGGTGCAGAGCCCAATACTCCATAGCCATTAGGCTGACAACGACTCGCACTTTGTGCTTCTCGCCGTATTGAGAAACCGAGATGCCGCTGCCAAACCAATCAAATGCTTGATCGACAACCCAATCTTCGCAAACGAACTCCACGGGCTCGGGTTCATCTGCAAACATATAAGGAAGTGTCGTTGAAAAACGTTTGTAGTTTATTCCATTGTGGTATCCTTCCAATGATCGTAGCGGCGTAGCAGGGGTATCAATTATTCGCGCGTTGGTGATTCGGTCAAGGCGATAAAACGCCATGTGGTGCCATTTCTCATTGTATCCCATCAGGTAGTAGTTCCTGTTTTTGTGCATCAGTTGATATGGACTAACCGTATGATACGCTACTCGATGGAGTTTCTTGTCCGCGCCGTACCGATTGAAATCGAATCGGATCTGCTTATTGGATTCGATTGCTTCATCAATGAGGTCGATGGTATAGAACACCGCCATATTGTCCGTCTTGTTCCACTCGCGCACCGAGTAGATGTTCTTGACGTGATGGCGGAAGTATTTGTTGCCCAAGCCGCATAGCTTTTCAATCAAATCCGCAGAGTGCTTCGCCGATATAAACGTATCAGACAAGACGCCGTCTATCAGCAAACGCAATTCTGCATCTTCAAATTGTCGCTCTTTTAGATAGGAACCTTCCGGCAACTGCTCGATCTCATATCCAGCCTCTTTTAGCAACGAGATGTTTCTTGATATGGCTTTCCTCTCTAGCTCTATGCCAAAATCACGGTTAAGAATATCGGCAATGGTCTGTTGCCCCAACGGGTGGTCAACGTCGCTGAACTTTTCAAGGATTTGTAAGATTCGCAGGAGGGCAAGTTTCTTCGGTTCAAAGCTGGGCATCGTATTCATCTCCATAATCTATTGATGAAAACATTGTACCATATTTGGTGCGTCACTTCAAGCCCCATTATTGAATGCACAATTCCTTTTTGATGGCTGCTATATCTGCGGCAAATATCGTTTCTTTTTCCAAGAGAGCATTTGCAACCGCATCCAAGAATGGCCGATTCGCCAACAGCACGTTCCTTGCTATCTCATACAACTTGCTCAGTTCTGCACTAACTACTTGTTCTGCCGTCCTTCGCGTACTATCTGAACTAAGCCAATTAATTTGGTATTCAAACCCATAGACGGCGTTATCATCTCGCATATCATCTAGCATATCCCGCGCGTTTCGCAAATCAATTTTTGTTCCGAGGTCAACTGTTCCGAAGACAATCTCGGTAGCTGCTTTTCCTGCTAACATACCCGAAACTCGATTCTTCCTTTGTTCATAATCATTTTCTAGTTCACCTGCATCAAAATGGCATGTAACGCCAGCACCTGATGCTCGATAGGGCTTGATTGACGCCAAACTAATACTGTTGGGAATAAGTATTTCCCCAACGACCACGTGTCCGGCCTCGTGATAGGCGATGGCCAAACGCCTTTCTTCACTTCGTTGCGTGGATGATTCCGTCCCACCAAAATGTTGATTGAGGCACGCAAGCACAATGTCGTCGCGTGTTACGGTATCGCGGCCTTCAAATGCAACTTTCATAGCTGCATCGTTGATGATTTTTTCGAGTTCTGCACAAGAAATCCCACCTCCAAGTATTTGCCAAATCTCTTTAGGAGACATCGTTTCCACAAATGCCTTATTGGAAAGGAAGTGCTCAATCAGTTTGATTTGGTCCTCTGCTTCAAGTCCACGAATGATCAGGTTGATGTCAAATCTTCCTGCACGCAGCAGAGAATCGGGCAAGTTGTTTAAGTCGTTGGTGGTGGCGATAACAAATACATCTTTACCTTTTACATTGTCAATACATGCTTGTATCGCAACGTATTCCTCTGCATTTTTGTGGTCTTTATCCTCGTTGGCAAACTTGTCCATATCGTCGAGAAATACAATAGCGGGTGCCGAAGCCATTGCATCATCAAAGCATTTGCGCATATAGTTTATGAAGTCGCCATCTGCTTTGTCTTTTCGGCATACAAAACAGGGTGCGCCACAGGCTTCGATAAAGCATTTTGCCAAAAGTGTTTTCCCATATCCCGGCTCACCTTGTAGCAGTGCGCCACTAGGCATCACAACACCGAGTTTTTTGTATTTATCCGGATCGCGCATCATATCACAGATGGGCATTAATTTCCTTTTTTCGTCTTCATAACCGATGACTTTATCAAATGCTTTCAAGTATTCCTTCATAATCGTTCTCCTTTGGTGAAATTCGAATACAGTATATCATTCGCCATGCACCATATCTGGTACATGAGATTATGTGGGAATAAACCATTTAGAGTTTGGCAAGAACTCAAAATCGGAATAAAATTGGAATAATTTTAAATGAAATTTATCCTGTTATACGAAAAATACGACGATTTATAGTCGAAAACAGAAGATATGAAAGCAAATTATTGGCCAAAATACAAGTTATAGTTGTTATTTCGAGATATAAAAGATACTATTATACGAAGTCGAAACTCCTAAGCGATCCCGGTTCGATCCTGGGCGGGAACGCCAAAAGCGGTAAGGCATTGATCCATACCGCTTGTTTTTATAACCTGCTTTGGTTTGTTGTCCGCAATCGCACCTTTCTTCGTCGGCTTGTCCGGCAGAAAAGATGGATCGGCTATGCCTATTTACGTTCAAAACTCGGCCTCCACGAGGCAAATTGTACGAGCTGTGCGTCCGTCCTGTTGTAGTATCGCACTCCCTTGTCGAGTTTTGCGATCCGAGTCATTTCTTCTTCCGTCAAAGCGAAGTCGAAAATAGCAAGATTGTCGCGGATATGTTCGACATTCTTTGAGCCGGGGATCACCACAAAACCCATTTGTGTGTGCCAACGTAAAATTACCTGCGCGGGCGTTTTGCCATATTTTTTTGCCAACTCGACGAAGATCCGTTCGTTGATAAGAGCCTTATCGCCGTGGCCGAGAGGGTACCAACTCATCAGCTTGATGCCGTACTTATCAAGCGTAATACGGAGTTCCTTCTGCGTAAAATAGGGATGCGCTTCCACTTGGATAAATTGGGGCACGATCTCCCACTTCGTTTCAAGCTCGGCAATATATTTGCCCTCGAAGTTAGATATACCTATCGACTTTGCCTTTCCCTCTTTGTACGCCTTTTCGAGTTGACGATATCCCGCAAGCCATTCGCCGGCCGGCTGATGAATGTAGAGTAGATCGACGTAATCCACGCCGAGTCTTTCCAACGTTTCTGCCACTGCGTTCGGATTTTCGTATTCACTTGGCCAAAGTTTGGTCGAAAGGAATATCTCTTCGCGACGAACGCCGCTTGCTTTTATGCCGCGTCCCACCGCACGTTCGTTCACGTAGGCGTTTGCCGTGTCAATCAAACGATACCCCCATTTTCAACGCTTCGCGTACACTGTTTTCCGCATCTGTCGGCGAGAGCATAAAGGTGCCTAGCCCGATGATCGGACATTCAAGATCATTGTTGAGTTTGATTTTTTCCATTTTATATTCTCCTTTTTATATTCTCCTTAATAAGTTGACGCTTCGGAGCCGGTCATCACCCAGCGTCCGTTTTCTTTTTTGAGCGTAAAATCCCCCCGCAAACGCCAGAGGTGCTTTGCTCCGCCATAAACCGCCGCCAAAACGCGACTTTTGCCGATCATCGTTGCGGCGTCGCCCGTAACCCGTATCGTTATTTCGTCGTGTTCGGCGGAATAATAGTCGAATGTTCCGCCGACAAGGCCTTTCAAAAAAGAATCGGCGGATTGCCGCGCACCCGTCATGTGCACCAAACAATACTCCTCCGCCATCAGGCTTTTAAGACCTTCGGCGTTTTTTCGATCATATACCGCCAGTAGTCGCGGTATAGCCCTTTGATTTGTTCCTCGTCCGTTGTCATTCCTTTTGCTCCGTCGGGTCCTGATACCGAATGACTTTGGCGGGTACGCCGCCTACGACGGCAAAATCGGGCACGTCTTTTGTCACAACCGCTCCCGCCGCTACGACAGCATATTCACCAACGGTCACACCGGGGCAAATGGTTGCCCCCATTCCTATCCAAGCGTTCTTTTTTATCAGCACTTTGCCATACGTGTACTTTGTGTGGCGCTCGTTCATATCGTGATTGATGGTGGCAATGCGTACTGCGGGCGCAAGCATAACGCCCTCCTCCAATTCTATTCCGCCGGAAGCGGAGAAAATGGCGGAATGATTGACAAACACGCCCTTGCCAAATTGGACGCGGTTTCCGAAATCGCAGATAAACGGCGTCAAAATGCGAACGTCGTCAAGACTTCTTCCAAACAGTTCTTCTAAGTAGGTAACGTAGGAAGGGTCGTCGGGTAGAAGCATATTTGCTGTGGCGCAAAGCGTTCTTGCCCGCATCATCTCGTCCACGGCCTCTTTGAAATACGGCTCCCTCACGTCGGTAGGGCCGCCCTCGTCCATAAGTTTATAAACATATCCCGTTTCGTAGTCCATATTGCACCTCAGATAAGCCCGTTTTCGATAAGCCAACGCCTCACGGTCGCGGCAGAGTTCGCTGCGCCGCTACCCGTAATGGGCAGACCTTTTTTTACGTCTGCGCCGGCAGCGCATTGTTTTATCATGCGTTCGCTTCCGCCCATTCCGCTGCCCTCGTTGGTGCATAGCGGCAGAATGGTTTTGCCCGAGAAATCATATTTTTCGAGGAAGGTCGCCACCGCCATCGGGATAGTGCCCCAATAATTCGGATATGCGAGAATGATCGTGTCGTACTCGTCTATATTTTCGAGATAAGATTTCAGTTCGGGTCTCGCTTTTTCGCGCAAGTCCTGCTTGGCCTCTTCGATACAGGTCATATATACGGGTGAATATGGGTTCTTCATATCGATTTTGAACGTGTCGGCTTGGATCATTTCGTTGATAAGGCCGCATACGATCTCGGTGTTGCCCACTTTGACGTAGCGCATTGCGCCCGAAAAATAATTTTCGTCCGCTCTTGAAAAGTAAGCGATCAATGTTTTTGCCATAAAAAATACCTCCGTCTCTCGAATTCACCATTATTATAACGCAAATCTATTGAAAAAAATAATTCAAAAATGTTATAATTGATTGAAAAATCAAATAGCAAGGAGGCGTCTATGACGACGAAGCAGATAGATTATTGTATTGAATTATCGAGAACGCTCAATTTCAGCCGAGCGGCGGAGAATCAGTTTATCAGTCAGCCTACTTTTTCCTATCAGATCAAATTATTGGAAGAAGAGATCGGCTTTAGCATATTCGAGCGAAGTGGCAAGGGCGCAACGCTTACGCCTGCGGGCGCACAGTTCGTCGGCTATCTTGTCGGTATGCGCGAAGAGCTAAAACGCGCTATCGAGCAAGGACAGAATTTCAGCGCCAAATACAAAGACAGTATTTCTATCAGTCTTATGGTAAGGTCGGCCATATATTTTTTGCCCGAGGCAATGCGCTTGTTTGCCAAGGATCATCGCGATATACAAATCGTCCCGAAGTTCGAATATGAAAACGGAATGGACGGATTTTTGAAAAAGGAAACGGATATACTTTTCGCGTTGCAAGAACAGACCAAACAAATACCGGGGATCGCCGTGCACGAGCTGTTTGAAAGCCGTATTTATCTGATCACTCGCCGCGACGACCCTCTCGCCAAAAAGAACGTGATCACCGAAGCAGACCTCTATGGCCGAACGCTTATGGTCGGAGGCGGATCGCCCCAAGCCCTTAAAACCGTTCAACACCGTTTGATCGCGACCGACAAGATAGATTATTTCAACAGTCCCGATCACGACACGACGCTCACCAACGTTGCGGCAGGTCGCGGCGTATGCCTTGCTCCGGGGTTCTTGAATGACCACAGCGGACAGTTTGCATGGATCCCGTTCGACTGCCGGGAATTTTTTTCTTGTGTTCTCTGCACGCATCGGGAAGACAACCGATGCGCAAAAGAAGCCTTTATTGCCATTCTCAAAAAACTGTATAACGACGCCGTTGCGTTTCCATTATAATATTTTGTAGATCGTCGTTTTGCATACAAAGGGCTTTTTATATGTATTGTCCCCCATTGCATAGATAGTCGTGTCGGAATGGACTTCTATCTCATCATCGGGCTGCTTGAGCGGCCATGCGTCGACGCTGGCGACTGCCCAATCTTTGAATTCTTTTCCGCCCGGGGCTGTATAGGTGCCGAAGTACGCCGTCGGCCGTGGCCTACAGTTTCATCGCCGTTTCGTATGCTTGCCAAATGACGGTGCGCAGATTGCCCACATGGTCGCAGTCGCCCACGAGGCGCACGTTTTTGCCACCTTTGGCCAAAGGCGCGGGGATATAGCCCGCCGAGCTGATGACGCTATCCGCCGCCAATTCCAACGTTTTGCCGTTCTGCTCGCAAACGACGCCGGTGTCCTTCACCTCTTTGAGCGTCGTATTGAGATAGACGGGCACGCCCTTCCAGGCGAACCACTCGCGCAAATAGGAGCTGTTGGCCAAGCACACGCCCTTTTGGGCAATGAGGTCGTCCTTCATCTCTACGATGGCCACCTTTTTGCCGGACAAGGCCAATTCATAAGCAATTTCGCACCCCGTCAGTCCGCCGCCTACCACGACGACGCTATCGCCGACCGCCGCGCCCGACAAATAGTCGCAGGCCTCTATCATTTTTTCGTAGCCCGGCACGCGTTTGAGCACACGCGCCTTGGCGCCCGTAGCCACCACGACGGGGTCTTTGCCAAATACGGACACGTCGTCTATGGGGGTATTGAGCCTGACTTCTATGTCCAATCGTGCCATCTCGCGGCGATACCAAGCCAGCAATTCGCGCAAGCGCCCTTTGTAGCTCTCGGCACTGGCGGCGATAAAGGTGCCGCCCAATCGATCGCTTTTTTCGTAGATGATGGGGTTGAGCCCTCGCTGCTTGGCCACGCGCGCCGTTTCCATACCGCCGATGCCGCCGCCCACTATGTGCACCGTTTTGGCCTTGGAGGCGGGTACAACGTGGTGTTTGTCCCACTGCATCATCTCGGCGTTGACGGCACAACGCGCCAAGTGCAACGAGTCGGACAGATCCTGCTCGTTGGGCACGCCCTTGTAGTGGCACATATTGAAGCACCCGCTATGGCACAAAATGCACGGGCGCACGTCGTCGGGTCTGTCCTCCAGTATCTTGGTAAACCATCGGGGATCGGCCAAAAAGTTGCGGGCAAATCCCGCGCCGTCCAACTTGCCCTCGGCAATGGCTTGGGCGGCGGCCGACAAGGTCATGCGGCCCGCACACACCACGGGTATATCCACGAATTGCTTGATGTGCTCCACGTCCTCGAGATTGCAATTTTCGGGCATATAGATGGGCGGGTGCGCCCAGTACCAGGCGTCGTAGGTGCCGTTGTCGCAGTTGAGCATATCGTACCCGGCGTCCTG
>CAMPCZ010000069.1 GCA_946648015.1 uncultured Clostridia bacterium | reverse complement strand
TTGTTGGCGCCAGCCGTGCAGTAGTAGGTCGCCGTGGAGTCGATAGTCTCGCCCGAGGTGACGACGCTGGTGCACTCTATGTCGTGGAACCACGTCAACTCGTAGCCCTCGCTGTTGAGTTCGGGCAGCTCGCTCAAGCCGGACGCTTTGCCGCGAATGTACGACGCGATGGTCGTGAGGTTGGCTTTGGTGCGGTAGGCGTTGATGCTATTGATGGGGCAAGTCAAGTAGGAGTTGTTCCAACTCGTGAAGACGTTGGTCGAGGAGACTGTGGGCGCGACGTCCGCGTTGCACTCCACCACGCTGTCTTTGAGGTAGCCAAAGGCGTATTGGTCTATCGTCTTGACCGTGCTGGGCAGTTTGATGTGCATATTATGCAAGGGGTACGACGTGCTGGTCGGGTAGAAGGCGTATTGCCCCACCGTGTCAAACGTGCTGTTGGTGAGGTCCAACGTGAAGGTGTTAGTGCCCGAGCGACGCGCGCCCAAACCACGGAAGGCATAGTTGCCGAGAGACGTCACCTTGCTGGTGGGTTCCCACGTGAATGCGGACACGTACTGGCACCCGTCCACGGCATTGGAGCCGATGGCGCCGTTGGCGATCTTGAGCGTCATCGTCACCAGCCCCGAGTTGGTAATGTTGAGGGCGTAACTGTTGAGCGCGTTCGCCACGAGGTTGACCGCCGTCACGGGGCATTGCTGGAAGGCGTAGTCGCCCACGGTGCCCGAGCAAGTGAGGTCTATCTCGTTGACGTTGCCATAGTAGAAAGCATGCGAGCCGATGGACGTGTAGGTGCCCTTGACCTTGGCGCAGTTGCCGTAGCAGAAGGCGTAGTTGCCTATAGTAGCCGAGGACGAGGGGTACAGCACAAACACGTTGTTGGAGCGCTTGTTGTAGCCCGCGTAGTAGAGGGCATACGCGCCGATGTCGGTGACGCTACGCGGGAAGTAGTTGACGCCGTCCACCTGTTGCAATACCCACGCGACGTAGGTGTTGTTGTAGAAGGCATACTGCCCGATGGTCGTCACGTTGCCGAGATCCACCGACGTGAGCGTAGACGACGAACTGTCCTTGTGGCAAAGGTGCGCCGCCACGCTCGTCATCGTAGACGGGACAGCGAGGGTTGTAGCCGTGCCGTTAATCAACTTGCGCAGTAGCGTCAACTCGTCGCTCTCGTTGAACGATGCAACCACTTTGCTGATGCCGTCATATCCAGTCGATGGCGTGTAGACACCCGATGCCGTGACGGTGAGTTCTTGCAGAACAGGCGCCGCCGCACCGGTGGTGCCTACAATGATGATAGGGTTTTTGATGCGGGGCATGTGTCAACCTCCTATGTCAACCTGCAGCGTGACGCTCGACGCCGGCTCGCCAACCGAATAGATTGTGATGTTCTGCCCCGAGACGGCGCCGATGGCAAAGCCGTGGGTAGCGAACAACACCGCGTTGTCGTTGATGAGTTCCACGAGGGTGTCATTCCCAATGGTCGCGGTCGCGGTGACGGTGGCAGAATAGGTGTAGGGCGATTTGTCGGCGAGGGGCGTCCAAGTAGTGATCGTGTACGACTCCCGCGTAGGTGTGCTACGCTTCCCCGACGACAGGGCAGCGATTGCCGCGTCTATGGCGTCGGCGTTGTCATTGTGCGCAGCAAGCCACACGGCCACCGTTTCGGCGTCCGTGGGCTTTTTGAGGCTCAAGTTGGTTGTGGTGCTGACTGACATGGCCCGCCCCCTTTATCAATACATCTCGATCGAGATCTTGCCGACCTCCACCATGGGCACGGTCTTGTTGGTGGGCACGATGCCAAAGTGCACGGTGATTGTGTCGCCGGATGCGGGCGTCACATCGGAGCTGATGGTGATGCCGTATGTCGAGAGTGATATTGCACTGCCGGATAACTTCCAGCTGCTTCCGTCGTAGGTAAACTCATAGTCGCCGCCGGTTTCGTTGACCGCGCTCAAGAATGTGTGGATATCGTTTTCCTTGTCGTAGGACAGGGTGACGGCGTTGGCAATCTCGGCGCTACTACGCACATACTCAGCGTAAAGGATGGGCGCAAACCACACAAGGGCGGACGCCGCCGCGCCGGTGGACGAGCTGAAGATGCCCACATAAAGTAGGCGGCTGTAATTCTCTTTCGCCACAGGGAAATAGATGTTGTCGTTGTTGGCCGTCTTGCCTTCGCTCGCCGCCGAAAACAGCTTGACATTGCCGTTGTAGGTGCCGACGAGGACGCGGGCGTACTCGCTCGCAGAGGGCTCGGTGAAGTTGCCTCCGGCGCGGGTAGGTTTGGTGCTCGACATACCAAGATAAGCGGATATGTTGGTATAAGAGCGTCCGGTGATCAGATCCAGCGCCAAGTTAGCGCCACGATGTGTAAACATTTGTTATACCTCCTTACATGTATATTGTTGTCATCTCGGATATCTTTCTGGGTGATATCGAGCTTATAACCGTATCGCCCCAATCTGCAATGGTCATGTCCATCCGCAAGCGCATGGCCGCCGAGGACTTTTCCACGCTGTGGTGTTCAGCTGCTATCAGGCCGGCAGCGCGGGCCTCGATGCCAGCCGCACAGTGGTCGCCTTCGATGCCTTCCGCCGCCACATCCAGCATGGTGAGGAAACCGAAGCGCGCAAGGCCAATCGTTGGGCCACTTGGCGCCGATGCGCCGAAGTTGAGGTGGCGCAGGAAGTCAAACCGCGCAGATCCTGTGCTGCCGTTTTTTTCGCTCGCCGCCACTCCGGCGCGGCTTGCTGCAATCATTGCGCCGATGTCCTGTTCTCTCTCTATCGCCTCGCCTGCCGCCGATTTTGCGCCGTACAGCGCGATTGAAGCGCCAGCGGTGTCTCTCTCTATGTCGTCGCCCTCGATGTATTTTGCAGAGAGGGCGCTGACGATAGCCGCCGCGGGGATGTGCGATGCCTGATCCTCTGCAGCAAAGGGCTCAACTTGCGGGGCAAGAGCTGCAGCATCTGCCATCGACCGAATGGGCTGTTCTGTCGCTGCTGGTATCACTGTTGGTGCCATTGCCGTGGCGCGGGATATTTCTCGGCTGGGCGCGCGCGTCTGCATCAGTGCCGCGTTTCTCACATATACGGCACTGTAGGACACGGTGTTGACCGTATCCTTCACGCGGATAAAGGCGACCTGTGACAGCATGTTCGACAAAGCGCGCTTTTTCAGCTCGAAGTAGTTCACTTGGCCACCTCGTTAATATAGAAGTACACGGCGTATCCGTCGCAATATATGAGCATATTGTTCACCGTGTTGGCTCTCGGCGTGTAGCTGTCTGCAAGCATTCCTCTGATGACCACCTTTGTCGGTTTGGACGAGCCGTTGACAATCTCAAAGGTAGGCGTCGAGGATCCGCACACCACATTCACTCCGGCATAGAAGCCGTGGGCGATAGTCGCCGGCACCCTGATCTTGATGGCCGTGATGCCGGACGCTTGGAATGTCTTGTCCACATTGTCGACGAGAGTGTAATCGATAGAGGTGACCGAGCTGTCGTCCTCGATGACGGCCTGCCCGCAGAATAGTGTCCATGTGTAGTCTGCGGGATTGGTGCTTGCCGCTTGGCCGGTATAGACACCCATATACTTCATGGTGGAGCCCCAAGTCGCCGTCATACCGGTGCCGCTTGCGTTGTCGGCAAAGCGCACAAACACCGATTTTCCGTCGAGGTCGCCATTCTCGGCAGCCGCCGTGACCGCTATAGCTTGGGCGAGAATGTCGGGGCTTGCCATGGCCACGGCCTGATAGTCCTCCCCGGTGGCTGCGATCGGTATCACAACTCGCTCCCAAACTGTTTTAATCTGACTATCCCCTTCGCCGGTGACGGCGTGAAACACGAGAATTGTGTTGCCCGCGAATGTCATCGACGCCGGCAACGTGAACTCCTGATTGATTGACTCCAAAGTGCCGAAGTCATGAGAGGCGTATTCGCCTTTGGCATTGCGCATATAAACATCAGCGGCTTGACCAAGATAGATGGGCGGGAAGTGTACGCCGATAGTGGTGGCATTGTTCTCGCCGGCCACCACGCGGTATCCGCCCTGTTGATAGACAACATTCGACGCAAGCCCATCGACCGATAGGCTTGTCCTTTTGCTTGTCAATAGCGTGATGTCGATATTACTCATTTGCGCCTCCTAATAGATGATGCGATTGTTGTACTTGTCCCAAATGATTGGCCTTTCCGTGGCCGTCGCCGCGCTGTAGCCATAGTATTGTGTTGTATAAGTGCAGGTGATTACGCCGGATGTCGAAATCGTATAGGTTAGCTCGATTGTGTGCGTGACCGTATGTCCCGAAATAGTTTCAGACCAGCTCCATGCGTGTTTGTACTGCACCTGTTGATGCGGGGCTTGTGATAGCGTTCCCACTGTCACCGAGACATGGGATGCGCTTCCGTTTATGCCGTATCCGTTTATGTTTGGGTGCTTGAATACGATTTTCCCATAGATCACTTTGCCGAGCTTGTACAGCGCCGTGTTTGCGGTGTCGATATAGTCGCTGTTGGCCCCTGATATCGACACCTGACTAAAACCCAGCGTGTCAAGGCGGTTTGTAATGCCGACCAACCGGCTGTGTATCGTTCCGTCGGACTGATGATCCTTGCAGTATTCAGCATAGTCAGCCTGCTCTGCGTGGTTTGCGTGCTGCGCCCGCAATGGGTATGATACCGTTAGCACGCCAAGGGATGTCCAATTTGCCGTTGCCGTCACAGTTCCTGACGTGTTGACGGTAAGACGATATAGGGGCATTTGGTATTTCCCAATCGGGTTAGTGATGAGGTTGTCTTGATATGGCGGCGTCCATGTGGCACTACTACCGTTGTCGTGGAGGAGTAGGTCGCCCTTGCCTTCGGTGGGGTTGGATAGATCCCACTGAAGGTAGATAAACAGGTATTTTGTTCCTGCCGAGGGCGCGGTCGCCGTAAAAGAGATATCGCTCTCGCTCTTGGCATCGATGCCGTAGGCGGTTGCCATGCCGCGTCCGACCGTTATGTTTTGTACATTCGACGCGGTTAGCGGCCACATAAACGAGGCGTTGGGGGTGCGCGTCAGCCCCACGTCCGATGCGCTCGAATAAAAAGAGTTATTAAGCACACCGCAATCTATGCCGCGTAGTTGACGTAGCGCCTCCGCTTGATAGCGGTGGTCAATGAGGTTGACGTTGGTGTCGGCATTGCCGGCGGCTGCTATCGATATTTGCATCCTTTCCTCCTTAATTGCGCAAGCGGCCGCGCATGCGCAATTGAATAATGTCGGTGTAGTTCACCCTGATTTTTCCAAAAATCAAAGTGACGTGGTTGTTTTTGCTCGACTCTTTGCGGCCGGTGTAGATGGTCGCTATCGTGTCGTCGGAATAGTCGCCGGATATGGCATCCGCCGCGCTCATCTCCTGTGTGGTCGGCACAATCGTTACGGCGTCGCCGATCTGCAAGTCCTTGGGATACATCGCGGAGTTGCGGTCTATCTCGATAGATATGTAGTGATTGTAGTCTTTGTACAGTAAATTGTCCTTTGCGACGGTTTCGGCGGTTGCGCCGTCGTCATTGTCTTGGTCCAGCTCGGCCACCACCAACTTGTATGACGGGAGTCGATCCGAATGATTTGCGTTGGTCGTCACGGTGTTGGGTGCAGTCAGATAGTAGGTAGCAAGCAACGCCTTTGTATCTTTGTCGAGCACCTGACAAACGGTCGCGGATGCGCCCTTTTCGTCACTCCGCGTGATGGTCATGCCGTGCACGTTGTTCTTGATAAGCCGCCCGCCGGTGGTATTGTGAGCGATATAGATCTCGATGAAGGCACGCTCTACCTCAAAGACGAGTTTGCACTGCACCACGATGTTGTGGTCGAGGAATAGATCCTGCAGCCACTCTCGTATGTTGATGGTGTTTTCGTCGTAGGACCATATTGCCGGCACGTTGTATGTAGAGCCGTTTTTACCGCCGCCCGATGTGCGGATGCGCAGTGGTAGGCGGCGGTATTTGTCCGTGTTGGTCGATGCGTACTGCTTCGCCAAGATAATTGCTGTTTGATCAACGGCGTCGTATAGATAATGCACGGAATCGTCATCATCTCCTCCATGTCGTAGCGCGTTAAGCGTGGCGCCGTTGAATAGTTCGAGCATCGATTTGTATAGGATTTGCAACTTTTTGTTATCCACCGACGTAATGACGCCGATGTCCTTGATTCCATCGATATCGATGAGTGCGATGATTTGATCCTCGATGGCACTGGTCGGCGCCACGATATTCACTGTCGAATTGTTGTCCACCAAGTAGTCGTTGTCGATTGTGTTGCTTGCCACTGCGCCGCCTGCGGCGTAGGTTAGCGTATCAAAATTGCGGAAGGTATACTGTGTGCCTCCGGTTGTAAAAACCCAGTCGTATGGATCCGCCAGCGCGGTAAAACGGTAAGTGCGGTATTGCATCAGAGGATCCTCACCTGTTCAATGTAACTCACAGTCACCTCAACCTCGGATTGGTCGGTGGTGCCCAAGTTAAACACGATTTGGTTGTCACCGGGGAGCAATTCGATGAAGTTGATGTACTGCGGGTTTGGCTCTTGATAATCCTGCACATCGTCGCTCCCGGTGTCGCCGTATTTAACGGCACTCTCTTGCGCGTTACGTGTACTATCGACGACGAGAGTGCGACCGGGCGCAAGCCCGATACCAGCGAGCCATTTTGCATATTGCCGGACGCTACCGCTGTTGCACACCCATTCGAGCGTGCCGAGGTTGGCGCTCGATCTCTTATTCTTAATCTCGATGCGGCAGCCGATGCGCTCGCCTTCATTGAGAATGCCGACGTAAAGTTTGCTCTCGGATTGATAGAAATAAGGGTATGTATACGAGTAAACGTGCGGCGAGCCGATGATTTGGCTGACGGTCGATGCAATCGTCGTATCTCGGCGCCACATTGCAGACAGGGGCAAAAAAGAGATCTTGACCTTCCACATGCCGCTTTTATCCTGTTCGCCGGAGGGCATTTCCTCGACGCGCACGATCTTGTAATATGGGCGGTCAATTTGGCTGTATGGATCTATCGCGCCGGAGGGGTCATAAAACAACTTTACCGTCTTAGTGTATCCGCCGATGAACTCACCGAAGCGGGCGAGGTGGCCGGGATTGTAGAAAAGCGCGGTGCCGGTAATGGGCACCTGCTGGGGCGCCTCCTCGGTGACGACAAAATCGTTGTCAACGCGGGCGCAGGTCAGTTTTGTCTTAAAGCCAGTGCCCGATAGCGACTGCATGAAACAGCCGTTGACAACGGACATCACGTCACGTGGGCGCAGGTCCCAAATCTCGCCTTTTTCGTTTTTGAGCCACAAAGTCGGTTGCATTACCTGTTTTGATCGCCGAGTCCGGCGTTAACTGCGTCGATGTCCATCGCTACAACGACGGCATCTGCTATATTCTTTGCGTTTTGTTCATCTATCGGCGTATCGCCGGTGGCATCAACCTTCACGTTGACGTCAACCTCCTTTCGATTGACGGTGCGCGTTGTGTTTTCGGTCGATGCCGTCATCTCGTAGCCCATATCGGCGAGGAGATCCTTCGTGTTGGACAGTTTGCCCATCAGTTCCTCGTTGACGTCAACCGCGTCTTTTGCCTTTCCGAGAAACAAGTTGATAATGGTTACCAGCACCATCAACGCCGCCGAGATTGCCATAATGATGCCCATCCATGGCGCTGACACGGTGTTTAATGCACCCTGCGCTGCTGTTTGTGCTAACGTAGCTGCGTGAAGTGTTTTGTATATTGTTACCATGCCCTTGATGCCGGCAATGATTTTCGGCAATATAATCACAATGGCAAGACCAAGAAGCAACATTCGTTGCCCGCCTTCGCCGAGGTTGCCGATGGCATTTGCTACATTGGATATCCAAGGTATCAGCGTGGTTTTCATTATGTCCACCAGAGCCTCGAATGCCGGGAGAAGCTTGACGAGCAATTCAGCCGCAACGGCTTGGTATTGATACTTGAGCGAGTCCAGTTTGTCCTGCGCCTCTCCTGCAAGAGCCGCTTGTTCTGCGGTAATAATGCCTGCATCGAGAAGGGCTTTGTCGAGGGCTTCGAGCTCCTCGGTAGTTGCAGCTGCTACGCTGGCAATGTTTAATCCGGCATCCCCGAACAACCCCTGCGCTATCGTCGCGCGGTCCGTTGCATCTGTGACAGCCTGAAGTTTGTCAAACACGAGATCGTAAATCTCCGCATGTGTTTTATGCTTGAGGTCGTTTTGCGCGATACCCAGTTGTTCGAGGTAGCGCAGATACTTCGCACCGCGCCCGGAGGCGATTGAGCTTTGCATGCTGCCAATGGTCTGCAAGGCGCGCACGTATGTTTCGCTATCTGCCGTTAGCTTGGCGTAGCGGTTGGACTGTATCTGCAACTGCTCTACCGTGGTGCTGTATTTTTTCGCATTATCGTCCAGCTGATCACCGGTGCTGATGGCTGACTTGACCAGCGCGCCAAGCGCCCCTACGACGACCAGCGCCGCACGGGAGAACTTTTGCGCTGCAGCTTGAGCGGAGTCCAGACCCTTGACGATTTTGTCGAACTTTGCGTTGCGAATCTCGGCGTTTTGGCGCCGCATCGCCTCCGTCAGCGTCACCACTCTCGCCTCGGTCTGTACTATTTGTTTGTTGATCCTGACGAGTTGCTTTTCGTATTCTGTCTGCGATATGGAGCCGCTCTTGTAGGCGTCCATCAGTTCCTTATGTTTTTGCCGTAGCTGCTGTAGCTTCGTCGTATTCAAGGCGAGGGAACTACCAAGCGCCTGATATTTTGCCCGAACGGCATCGACATTGCCCGGGTTCAGTTTGAGCGCCTTGTCAAATCGGCGGACCTCATTGTCCGC
>CAMPCZ010000068.1 GCA_946648015.1 uncultured Clostridia bacterium | reverse complement strand
AAGGATAAATTTATCGTGGTGGACGACAACTCCAAGGACACGGTGTGGTGGACCAGCGAGGGCTACAAAAACGATAACCACCCGGCAAGCGAGGCCACTTGGGCGGCCGTAAAGGATATTGCCGTCAAAGAGCTTTCCAACAAGCGTTTGTTCGTGGTGGACGCCTTCTGCGGCGCCAACAAGGACACCCGCATGGCCGTGCGTTTCATCGTGGAGGTGGCGTGGCAAGCCCACTTCATCAAGAATATGTTTATTGCCCCCACCGCCGAGGAACTGGAAGGGTTCGAGCCCGACTTCGTGGTGTACAACGCCAGCAAAGCCAAGGTGCAAAACTATAAGGAACTGGGCCTCAATAGCGAGACGGCCGTTGTCTTCAACATCACTTCGCGCGAGCAAGTCATCATCAACACTTGGTACGGCGGCGAGATGAAAAAAGGTATGTTCTCCATGATGAACTACTACTTGCCCCTCAAAGGCATCGCCTCTATGCACTGCTCGGCCAACACCGATATGAACGGCCAAAACACCGCCATCTTCTTCGGTCTGTCGGGCACGGGCAAAACCACCCTGTCCACCGACCCCAAGCGCTTGCTTATCGGCGACGATGAGCACGGCTGGGACGACAACGGCGTGTTTAACTTCGAGGGCGGCTGCTACGCCAAGGTCATCAATTTGGACAAAGACAGCGAGCCCGATATCTACAACGCCATCAAACGCAACGCGTTGTTGGAGAACGTAACGTTGGACGAAAACGGCAAAATAGATTTCGCCGACAAGTCCGTTACCGAAAACACCCGCGTTTCGTACCCCATCAACCACATCGAAAAGATCGTGCGCCCCGTGTCCAGTGCTCCCGCCGCCAACAACGTCATCTTCTTGTCCGCCGACGCCTTTGGTGTGTTGCCCCCCGTGTCCATTCTCACGCCCGAGCAAACCCAATACTATTTCTTGTCGGGCTTCACGGCCAAGTTGGCGGGTACCGAGCGCGGCATCACCGAGCCCACCCCCACTTTCTCGGCGTGCTTCGGCCAAGCCTTCCTTGAGTTGCACCCCACCAAATATGCCGAGGAGTTGGTCAAACGTATGCAACAATCGGGCGCCAAAGCCTACCTCGTCAACACGGGTTGGAACGGCACCGGCAAGCGTATCTCCATCAAGGATACCCGCGGCATCATCGACGCCATCTTGGACGGCTCCATCAAGTCGGCGCCCACCAAGACCATTCCCTACTTCAACTTCGAGGTGCCCACCGCTTTGCCCGGCGTAGACCCCGCCATTCTCGACCCCCGCGACACCTACAAGGATGCCGCCGAGTGGGACGCCAAGGCCCAAGACCTTGCCGGCCGCTTTATCAAAAACTTTGTCAAGTACACCACCAATGACGCCGGCAAGGCGTTGGTGGCGGCAGGTCCCCAACTCAAATAGTAGCAAGGGCGCTTTTGCGCCCCGGCAACGCCGCAGCCCTCGGGTCGCGGCGTTTTTCTTTGCTGGGGATAGACCCTTTGCTTTGCGCCCCGTGGCGGGGGAGTCGCTTGCAAATTTGAAAGGAACGGCTTATTTTTTCAAAGTTATTGTATTAAATAAATATATGTGCTATAATTCGACTATCTTTTCTTTGCGCAAGGCGACGTAACGCCTACGTTTTCTTGCTGGAGGTATTTCATGAAAAAAACCGCGGCGCCGCAGGTATCCAACGACAAGATTTCCATGCGCAATCTTATCATGTTTCCGCTGGGTACCATAGGTCGAGATTTCATCTACAATCTCTTCAACACCTTCATGATGACGTTCATTTTGCTCACCAAGCACCTTACGGCGGCGGAGCTGGGCGCCATTACGTTTATCGTGGTCGCGGCGCGCGTTTTCGACGCCCTGAATGACCCCATTATGGGCGGCATCGTAGAGAATACTCGCTCGCGGTGGGGCAAATATAAGCCGTGGCAACTTGTCGGCGCGGTGCTCACCTCGGCGGTGGTCATACTGCTATACACCGTCAACTTGGATCATTGGGCGTTCATCGGTTTTTTGGCGCTTATCTATTTGTTGTTTAGCATCACGTTTACCATGAACGACATTTCCTATTGGGGTATGTTGCCCACCCTCACGTCGGACAACGATTCGCGCAACAAATTGACTTCTTTTGCCCAAATCGCGGTGACCATCGGCGGCGGTTCGGCGGGCATACTCATTCCTATGCTCACCACAGGGCAAGCGGGAGCGGCCCTTTTCGGCAGTGCCAAAAGAGCCTATGCCATCATCTCCATCGTGGCGGGCTTGCTGATGGTGGGGTTTCAACTCTTTACGATTTTCGGCGTCAAAGAAAAGCCTTTGCCCGACAATTTTATCAAAACGCCGCGGCTCAAATTCAAGGATATTTTCCGCACCATTTTGCACAACGACCAACTGTTGTGGAGCGCCGTGTTGCTGCTTGTCTACAACGTGGGCACGGGCCTTGCCGGCGCGGGGCTTATCACCATGTTCGTCTATTTCGAGTTCGGCTACGAGGGTACGTACAATACCTTGTTCTATGCCGTTATGGGGGTGTTGGGCGTTGTGTTCACGGTGTTCTACCCCGCGTTCAGTCGGCGGTTGGGGCGCGATCGCACCCTATATACCACGGGCATAGCCATCATCGCCGCCTATGCTTTGATGTTGCTGGTCGGTTTGCTGGTGCCCTCTACCAAGGGGTTTGACTTCAACTTCTTGGGCATTCGGTTGCACCTCAATCTCAAATTTATATTGATGATGCTTGCATTTGGCCTCACGGGCTGGGGTAGCGGTTGGTATATGATCATGACTATCAATATAGCCAACTCGGTGGAATACAACGAGTACAAGACGGGCAAGCGAGAGGAGGGGCTTATCTTTTCGTTGCGCCCCTTGGTCAACAAGCTCGGCTCGGCCATATCGGTGGGCTTGGTGTCGTTGGTGTATATTCTGTCGGGCGTGCTCGACGTTACCAACGGCATTTCCGACATCGAAAACACCTTTGACGCCATGGGTAGCCTCACTGCCGAACAGCAGGCGGATAAGTTGGCGCAAATAGAGAGTTTGACATCGGGCGTGCCCACCACCAACAAAAATATAATGTTGCTGTGCTTGTGCCTTATTCCCATCGTGTTTATGGGGGTGGCCATGATATTATACCGCAAGTTCTGCTTCCTCAACGAAAACAAGATGGACGAAATAGCGCGCGAAATCGCTGCAAGAAAGGGCGCCCCCGAGGCAGGCAATGCGGCCGACTTTGCCTCCGACGAGGACAATGCGGCCCTTGTGGCCGCCGACGCTTCCGCCCCCGAGGAGCCGCAATGAACCTGGTGCTTTCGCAATGGACGGCGGCCGACTTCGACGCGTTCGACGGTTATCTATGCGGGCTTGGCAAAGGCCCCGACAAGGCGCGATGGGAGCAACGTATTCTCAATACCCGCTTGCCCTGTGTGGCCGTGCCCGCGCCCGAGGTCAAGCGCGTCGTGCGCCAAATAGCGCAGGGCAACTATAGGAGTTATATCGACCTTTGGCGCTGGCGCAACCACACCGAGTTGTGCATTTTGGGGCAGCTGATATGCCGCCTGCCTTTTGCCGAGCAAAAGCCTATGTTGGTGCGCTATGCCCAAGCGTGCGATTCGTGGGCGGGCACCGATTGCCTTTGCTTCAACGCCGCGTCCCACGAGGAGTATTTGCGCTTTGCGGTAGAGCGCCTTGCCGCGGTGCATACGTTCGAGCGGCGGTTGGGGGTGGTCATATTGCTCAAAATCGTAGCGCCGGATACCATAGAGGGCATATTGGCGGCGTTGCCCGGGCTGGAACAAGAGCGGGAATACTACGTCAATATGGCGGTGGCGTGGCTCATTGCCGAGTGTTTTGTCAAATGCCGCGCCGAGACGCTTGTCTTCTTGCAAAGCGGCCGCTACAATGCCTTTGTGTCGCGCAAGGCGGTGGGAAAGTGCCGCGACAGCTATCGCGTTTCGCCCCAAGACAAACAAATGCTTTTGCAATATCGCAAGTAGTAGTGCGACATACGGTTGACAAACGCGTCGAAAGCGTGTATGATAATAGAAAAGAAATATCGAGGAGGGACTTATGAAACACGTTATTACCGTCAATACCCGTAATTTGTGTGAGAGCGCCAAGAACGGCGGCTGCGGCGAGTGCCAAACCAGTTGCCAATCCGCTTGCAAGACTAGTTGCGGTATAGCAAACCAAAAATGTGAAAACGAAAAGAAAGACAAATAAGTCTTGCCCCAAATTTGTGTGCCGCTTGTAGGAGCGGCACTTTTTACGTCTAACTATGATTCATCAATACCAAATGGGTGGCTACAACATCGTGCTCGACACCTTTTCGGGGTCGATACACGTGGTGGACGACGTAGCCTACCGTATGATCGCCTTGTGGCAGTCCGTCCCCGCAGCAGCCCAACTCAAAGCGCAGATCCAAGCCGAATTTCCCGCCCAAACCGCGGCGGACATAGACGAGTGCTATGCACAGATCGCCTCTCTCGTAGAGGCGGGGTCGTTGTTTGCGCCCGATACTTTCGCGCCCCTTACGGGGGTGCTCAAGGAGCGCAACAAAGGCGTGGTCAAGGCGCTTTGTTTGCATATTGCGCACAGTTGCAACCTATCCTGCGCCTATTGCTTTGCAGGGCAGGGCAAGTACCACGGCGACAGCGCTCTCATGAGCTACGAGGTGGGCAAGCAAGCCCTCGATTTTCTCATCGCCAACTCGGGCACGCGCACCAATTTGGAGGTGGATTTCTTTGGGGGCGAACCCACGTTGGGTATGGACGTGGTGCGCCGTTTGGTTGCCTACGCGCGTTCGCGCGAGGCCGAGAGTGGCAAACGGTTCCGTTTTACGCTCACCACCAACGGCCTTTTGATAGACGACGACCTTATCGACTTCGCCAACCGCGAGATGAGCAACGTGGTGCTGTCCTTGGACGGGCGCAAAGAGATACACGACCGCTATCGCGTGGACTATGCCGGCCACGGCAGTTGGGATAGGGTGGTACCCAAATTTCAAAAATTGGTGGCCGCGCGCGGCAACAAGGGCTACTATATGCGTGGCACGTTTACCCATGCCAACCCCGATTTTCTCAAAGATATCCAATGTATGCTCGATTTGGGCTTTACCGAGTTGAGTATGGAGCCGGTCGTCTGCGCGCCCGATTCGCCTTCGGCGCTCACCCAAGAGGATTTGCCCATCGTGTTGGAGCAATACGAGCGGCTGGCCGCCCTTATGCTCGAGCGTTACCGCGAGGGCAGACCCTTTACCTTCTATCACTATATGATCGATCTCACCGACGGGCCCTGCGTGTACAAGCGCATTTCGGGCTGCGGCTCGGGCACCGAATATATGGCCGTTACGCCTACGGGCGACCTATATCCCTGCCACCAATTCGTCGGCGAGCCCAAGTTTTGCTTGGGCAACGTGTACGAGGGCGTTACGCGTCCCGAGGCGCAGCAACCTTTTGCCGATTGCAACGTCTACGCCCATCCCGAATGCCGCCATTGTTGGGCGCAACTCTACTGCTCGGGCGGGTGTGCGGCCAACGCCTACCACGCCACAGGTAGCGTAACGGGCGTGTACGAATATGGGTGTACCCTTTTCCGCAAGCGTATGGAGTGCGCCATCTACTTGCAAATTGCCCAATCGGTGGAGGGACAGCATGACTGATATGCCTTCGCGCCCCATTTGGGATTTTGTGCACCGCTATGCCGACGCCGAAACCACGCGTATGCATATGCCCGGCCACAAAGGCCACCGCTATTTGGGCGCGGAAGCGTGGGATATTACCGAGATAGAGGGGGCAGACAGTTTGTACTGCCCCACCGGCATCATCGCCGAGAGCGAGGCCAACGCCACCGCGCTGTTCGGTTCGCGCCGCACCCTCTATTCGTGCGGCGGCTCTTCTCAAAGCATATTTGCCGCCATGTGGCTGCTGCGCGCCTATGCCGCCCGGTTGCAACGGCCCCCTTTGGTATTGGCCGCACGCAACGTACACCAGTCGTTTGTGTCCGCTTTGGCGCAGACAGGCTGCGAAGTAGCCTGGTATCGCTCGCCCGTCGCCACCGCTTTGGCGTGCCCCATAGACCCCGCGGCACTCGAAGATCACCTCTGTTCGCTACCTTCCCTGCCCATCGCGGTGTATATCACTTCGCCCGACTATTTGGGCAATATCCAACCCGTGCAGGCCATCGCCGATATGTGCCACCGCCACGGCGTGCTGTTGGTGGTGGACAATGCGCACGGTGCCTATCTTCGTTTTTTGCCGCAGTCGCAGCACCCCTTGGACGGGGGCGCCGACGTGGTGTGCGATTCGGCGCACAAGACGTTGTGCGTGCTGACGGGCGGCGCCTATTTGCATTTCGGCGCGCGTTGTCCCGACTACTTGGTGGACAATGCCAAGGACGCAATGCTCACGGTCGGCTCTACCAGTCCTTCCTATTTGGTACTTGCTTCGCTGGACAACGCCAACCAACTGCTGGCCGACCCCGATTTTGGCCGGGAATTGGACCAAAGAGCCCGGTGGGTCGGACAGTTGCGCGCGCAACTTGCCTCAAAACGATGGCGCACCCTTGGCGCCGAGCCTCTCAAACTCAGTCTGTATGCGCCCTCGGTGGGCTATAGCGGCCACGAGATAGCGGCGCTTTTGCGCTCGCACGACGTCGAGCCCGAATACGCCGACCGCGACAACGTTGTGCTGATGTTCTCGGCCGATACCACTTTGTTCGACAACGCTCGCGTTTTGCGTACGCTTATGGCCGTGTCGCGCCGTGCTCCGTTGGCCGAGGCGTTGCCTTTGCCGCCCTTGCCCCCCGTGGCTTGCGGCGTGCGCGAAGCCTATCTTTCCCCCGCCGAGGTGTTGCCCTTGTCCTCTTGCGAGGGGCGCACGCTTTCCTATATGCGCGTGCATTGTCCCCCGGCAGTACCCGTGGCGGTAGCAGGCGAAGTGCTCACTGCCGACGTTTTGCGCTATCTTGCCGCCGAGGGCTATACCACCCTTTCGGTTTTGCGCTGATTTCTTCGTTTGCCCTCATCACAATGCATGCCGTGCGCGGTTTTTTTGTCTATCATGCTAACATATACCCCATGCGGGGATACAAAAAACAATACTGCGACTTGCGGCGGCTGTAAATCATGCCCAAAACAAACGCATACAGTGTAAGAAATAATACGAACCACGTTGATGCGGGGTTCGTATTATTTCTTTGTGGCGTGCCATTGACGAAGTCAATATGCCATCGTACGGGGTGTGTTATCAAGTGTTTTGGACAAAACGACAAACTATTCCGCAACGAAGGCGCTCATTTCCCTTGCCATATTGACAAACAGCTCTTGCTATTCTACAATATAACAAGATGAAAGGGGAGAAAGCCCATTTGTTATACATTGCAATGCTTGTGCCGCGCAAAGGAGAGGGTATGAAAAAAGGTGTGAAAATAGTGTTGATTGTGCTGGCCATGTTGCTTGTAGTCATCGTGGCTTTGCTGGCCGTGTTTGGATGGTATTTGCCTCACTATTGGGCGGATAATACGGTGTATGATGCTTCGCAAGCACCGCAACAACAGCAAATAACGGTGATGAGCTTCAACATCCGTTACTACACGCCCGGTGATATGTTCAAGAAAAGTTGGTTTTATCGAGCGCCCCTAATCATCAAGACTATTGCGGACGTGCAGCCCGATGTCATAGGTTTTCAAGAAGTCACACAAATTCACGAGCGCTACCTGCGCGCGCATTTGCAGGGCTATCAATTTGTGGTGGCTTATCGCGATCAAAGTGTGCTGCGTGAGGGCGTGATGCTTGCCTACCGTGCCGATCGCTTTGAGGAATTGACGCAAGGGATGTTTTGGATTAGCGAAACTCCCGAGGTGGAGAGCAAAGATTGGGGAAGTGCATTCCCGCGCGTGGCAGTCTATGCCACTCTGCGCGACAAAGTGAGTGGCAAATCCTTCACCGCCTTGGACACGCATTTGGACCACATCAGTGAAGAGGCACGTGGCGAAGGGATGCGCGTGCTGTGCGAGCAAGGAGCGGCACGTGGCTGGCAAGACACCATAATGATGGGCGATATGAACGACTACGTGGGCACGTTGCAGTACACTTATGCCACTACGCATGGCTTTGTGGATGCGCTCTCGGTTGCCGCCAATAAGTACGAAGGCACGGGCGCAACCTACCAAGGCTTTGGTAAATATCTGGATAATGCGCGCATCGATTATTTCTACCTTTCCCCCACCTTTGCGGTGCAGGACTATCGTGTGGTGGACACACTCTTCGATGGAGTGTATGCTAGCGACCACTTTGGCATCGTCATCAAAACGACTCTCCACCAAGAATAGGCAAATCATAGAATTACCACTCCACTTGCAGTTGAAATCGTGCAACTCAACTGCCGATTTGTAGACTTTTGGCAACCATTGGGTTATCATGTAGTTGAAGGAGGTGAAGGCCATGGATCAAATGAAAATTGGACAATTCATCTCGACGAAACGCAAAGAGGAAGGCCTTACGCAACTGCAACTTGCCGAAATGTTGTAATCACCGACCGTGCTGTTCCCAGTGGGAAACGGGCAAATCATTGCCCGATGCATCCATCATGTTGGAGTTGTGTTCCATCCTCAAAATCACCACATTTGCCATGCAAATGGGCAGGACGCGCTATATGAAATGCCCGCATTGCGGCAAATGGTCCCGGCAAAAGAAAACGATTAGCAAAGAATAAACGTCAATCAAAAGGTAGCCCCGACATTTCGGGGCACAAAAAAGGACGCAAGCGCGTCCTATATTTGTGGCGTCCTATTCGTGAATATGCAATTTATGAAATGGTGGCAGACACTGTCATCGGGCAGGAATTGAGGGGTACGTCACTATCTTACCGCTACACTTGGCTGGCAAATACTGGCAAGGGCACGCGGTTTCGTTCAAACCGCAAAAGGGGGCGTGGAAGGGTAGTTTCGGTGGGGTTTGGGTCGTACAGAGCGTGTGCTATTGTCAGTCCGTAGGGGGCGCAGGCAACTGCACGC
>CAMPCZ010000067.1 GCA_946648015.1 uncultured Clostridia bacterium | reverse complement strand
CCAACGCACGCACCCTTACGGCCGAGATGTTGGGCGGCACCGTAGACTTCGGCACCGTAGACGTCAGCTTTATTAGCGTGTGCTACCTCTTGCCCGTATTGTACGCCGTGTTGTCCGCGGGCGCCGAGGCCGTGGTGTTGGTCAAGCCCCAGTTCGAGGTGGGCGCCAAAAACCTGACCAAGACGGGCGTTGTCAAGGACGAAAAGACGCGCCGCAAAGCCTTGGAAAAGGTGCAGGCCGAGGCCGCAAGCGTCGGGTTTAGCATAATGGGCAGTTGCGCCGTTCCATTGCTGTTCGCCGACAAAAACGTGGAATATCTGCTTTACTTGCGCAAAAACTAACGCATATTTTTTCAAAAACGTGCCGATTTAGAATATTTATGCAAAAAGAATTGCAAATTAGCGAGAAAAGGATTATAATCGAATTGTGAAAATTGCCGTTTGCAGAAACAGAGAAAGGGAGGAGAGTCTTGCTATACAGAGCGCTCTTTGCGAGGCGTTGGCCAAAGAGGGCGTCGATTTTTACTTGGCGACCGACGCGCTCCTACCTCAAACCGATATACTTTGCGTATTGGGGGGCGACGGCACTTTGTTCGCCTATGCGCATCTGGCCCTGGCTATGGATATTCCCATATGGTTTATCAACGCGGGTTCGGTCGGGTTTTTGGCCGAAAGCAGTGAGGATCTGCCTGCGCGCGCCGCGCAAATAGCGGCGAGGCGATATACGATTGCCGAGCGCGACTTGCTGGAAGTAAAGGCGGGCGACGCGCGCTACACCGCTCTCAACGACGCGTGCCTTATGCGCGACACCAGCCGCTTGCAAACCGTTACCTTGACCGCTACCACTTGCGACGAAACGGTGGCGCGCTATCGCGGCGACGGCGCTTTGGTGTGCACGCCCATGGGGTCTACGGGCTATGCTTTTTCGGCGGGCGCACCCATAGTGGCGCCCGATGGGCAAGGTATGCTGTTCGTGCCCATAGCGGCGCACAGTTTGTCAGCACGTCCCGTATTGTTCGGCCCTTCGGCTGTGCTCACGTTGTCGTGTCAAGAGGGCGCCGAGTTGTTTGTGGACGGGGTGAATCGCAGCCATATAGGCGACGTGGTGGAAGTGCGCCTCAGTCAACGCAAAGTGCGCTTTGTCCTGACCGAAAAGCCCTCGTTTTTTGCAAAAATCAGCACCAAATTGCTGTAAGTATAGGAGAGATCTATGGATCGCAACGAAAGGAAAAGAAAAATAATCGAAATCGTCAAAAACAACGCCGTGGAAACGCAAGAGGAATTGGTGGCGTTGTTGCAAACGATGGGATACAACGTAACCCAAGCCACCATATCGCGTGATATCAAAGAACTGAAGTTGGTCAAAATAAACAAAGACGGACACTACCGCTATGCCGTGGCAGCCGACGACAGCGCCTTGGCCGACGTCAAGGGCAATATGCTCACCTTGTACCGCGAAACGGTGGAGCGCATTACGGTATCTCTCAATCTCATCGTGGTGCGCACCAAGGCGGGCAACGGCGGTTCGGTCGCCGCTATGCTGGATTCGTTGTCTTTGCCCAAAGTCATAGGTTCCATCGGCGGAGACGATACGGTATTGCTCATTGCCGAGTCGGTGTCGGCCGCACCCGAGATCGCCGACAAACTGCGCGAGTTATTCTAAATATGTTACAATCCCTATCCATACGCAACGTAGCCCTTATAGAGGAGTGCACGCTCACACTCGAACGGGGGCTGAATATTTTGTCGGGCGAGACGGGCGCCGGTAAGTCTATTATCATAGACGCGCTCTCTTTCGTGCTGGGCTCCCGCGCCGACAAGTCTCTGATACGCTATGGCGCCACGAGTGCCACGGTGGAGGCGGTGTTTGCGGTGGATAGCGACCTATACCCCCTGCTGGAAGAGTTGGGGCTGGACGCAGACGACACGGTGGTGGTGCGCCGCACGATGAGCGAAACACGCAACGAAGTCAAGGTCAACGGAGCCGCGTTCAGCTTGGGTATGTTGCGCCGTCTCACCGCCTCGTTGGTAGACATACACGGCCAACACGAGCACCAAAGTTTGCTCAAAACCGACACACACCTCGATATTCTCGACAAATACGGCGCATTGCAACCCATGCTGGACGAGGTGGCTGCCTTGTGGGCGGACTATCGCGAGGTGTGCCGCGCCTTGTCGCAATTCGGCGACGAAGCCGAACGCGCTCGCCGTTTGGATACCTTGGCCTTTCAGATAGAGGACATCACCAAGGTGGACCCGCAACCCGACGAAGAGGAGGAGTTGCTCAAAACGCGCGAAAAGATGCGCAATGCCCAAAAGATAGTGGGCGGCGCGGCCGAGAGCCTGTCGCTGTTGGATGGCGACGAGGGCGTGGGCGCGTTGCAATCGTTGTCCATCGCCTTGGCGCGCCTCCATAGCGTGGCGCATTACGACAAGCCCCTCGAGGAGTGGGCCGAGCGCTTGGATAGCGTGCGCATCGAGGTGGACGACGTTGCCTCGGGCTTGCGCGACTATGTGGAAAGTTTTGATTTCGACCCCGGACTTGCGGACAAAGTGGAGCGCCGCGTGGACGATATCAAGCGGCTCAAGCGCAAGTACGGCGCCACCGTAGAGGATATTTTGGCCACGCTCGACAGTTGCCGACGCGAATACGACGCATTGCAAAACGCCGAGGCCGATATCGAAAAATTGACGCGCCGCAAAGAGGAATGTCAACGCAAATTGTACAACGCCGCCGCCAAGTTGAGCCGCGCCCGTCAGGCGGCAGCCAAGCGTTTCGAGCAAGATATTACGGCGCAGCTTGCCGATCTGGCCATGAAGGGCACGCGTTTTGCGGTGAGTTTTGCCCCCGTGCCCGATATAGACGAGATGGACGGCAAAATAGGCGCCGACGGCTTTGACCAAGTGGAGTTTTTGATCTCTCCCAACGTAGGCGAGCCCCTCAAACCCTTGGCCAAAATCGCATCGGGCGGCGAGATGAGCCGTTTTATGCTGGCACTCAAAAACATCATAGCGCGCCTCGACCGCATCGAAACCCTGGTGTTCGACGAGATCGACACGGGCATCAGCGGCGTGGTGGCGCATACCGTTGCGCAAAAATTGTATAATATCAGCCGCACCAAACAGGTGATAGCGGTTACGCATTTGCCGCAGTTGGCGTCCTTTGCCGACCACCACTATCTCATCAGCAAATCCACCGTAGGCGACAAGACGCGCACCGATCTATTGCTTCTATCTCACGAGGCGAGAGTGGCCGAAGTGGCGCGCTTGGCCGGTAGCACCGGCGAGGCAGGCAAAGCGCACGCCGTCAGCCTCATCGGCGAGGCAGACCGCTACAAACATACCTTGTCCTAACTCCGCTACTTGGTGTAATGCAACGTTTCGGCGCGTAAAACCGCCGATTTTTTTGTATAAGCCGCCTACAAAAAGCGACACTAAACCATTGAGCTATGAGAAAGGTAACTGGTTTGGTTTTGTTGGCAATCCTGTTGTGTCTGACGGTGGCTGTACCCACCGCGGTAGCGACGGCAGAAGAAATAGAGGTGTATTTGGGGGGTACGCATATCGGCGTGGATATGGTAGAGGACGGCTTGGTCGTGATGGGCTTCGGCAACGTGCCCACGCCTATAGGCGAGCGTTGTCCCGCCAAAGAGGGCGGGGTAGAGGTCGGCGACGTGCTGTACGCCATAGACGGCGAGCCCGTGCGCACCCGCTACGACGTGGAGCGTGCGGTGGCCGCAGCCGGGGGGCTGCCCGTGCTGGTGGGACTATATCGCAACGGCGCCAACGTCGAGCGCACCGTGACCCCTATCGAATCTGCCGACGGCTATCTGATGGGCGTGTATCTCAAGGACGGCATACAGGGCGTCGGCACCTTGACCTTTGTGCGCGCAGACCGCCGTTTCGCCGCCTTGGGACACGGCATAGAAGACCCCGATACAGGCAAATTGGCCACACCCTACCGAGCCAAAGCGTATGCCGCCGACATCAATAGCATCGTCAAGGGCTCGACGGGCCGCCCCGGCGAATTGCAGGGCGCGGTGGGCGAGGGCAGACCCATAGGCACCGTGGAGGCCAACACCGACTTGGGGATATACGGCGTGGCCGACCCGGCGATGTACGAGCATTTGCCCAAGGTCAAAGTGGCACGGCGCAACGAGGTGGAGGTGGGCGACGCCGTCATCGTTACCACCCTTATGGGCGACAAACCCCGCTACTACGCCGTCAAGATCACCCAATGCCGCCGTCAAAACGAGCCGCAACAAAAGGGGCTATCCATTACGGTGGTAGACCAACGCTTGCTCGACAAAACGGGCGGCATCGTGCAGGGTATGAGCGGCAGTCCCATATTGCAAAACGGCCGCTTGGTGGGCGCGGTAACGCACGTTACGGTAGATCAACCCACCATGGGCTACGGCGTATATATCGACTTTATGCTGCAAGGATAATCGGGTCGCCATCGGCATACAATATGCCATGCGTATCGTATGGTTTTCTTTTCGGATGATATGGGCAAACTTTCGCACCGCTTGGCGTTGCCAACGGCGGGTGTGGGGGTTTGCCCTTTTGTGGTTGGCCCTGGGGGTGGGGCTGGGCGTTCTCACGGCGTGTTTGGTCGAAGACCCCGAGCCCAAGTCGGTGCTTGGCAGCGTTTTGGCCAATACGTATAGCCCATTTTCGCATTGGGGACTGTGCCTTTTGTGCCTTGTCGTAGGCGTCGTTTTGTGCTACTGCTCCGCCTCCCGCGCCAAGCGCCCCTTGTTTTGGTGCTACGTGTTGGCGGTGGGCTACGTGCTGGGGCGCGTCGCCGCCTTTGCCGCCATGGCAGGGGTGGGCGGTATCGTCAGCATTTGCTTGTGCGAGGTGCCCTTTGCTCTAGTGCCTCTTGCCTTTGCGGTGGGGTACTACTGCTCTTTGCGGGAAGTGGTGCTGTATACGCTCTTGCCTCGGTGCAATCCGGCGCAAGTCAAGGTCGGCGTGCGCTATTTGGTGTGCGGCGCGCTGGTTTGCTTCGTCTACGTGGTGGTGCTGTGGGGTGTGCTGTCCCTCGTCATCAATTTGGTATAACGCCGCCTTCGCCTCGCATACTACGGTCGAGGTGATTTATGAAAAAATTTTTGTATTGCATTTGTATCGTTTGCGCGCTGACTTTGGTCGTGGGGTGTATGCCCCGCGAAGAGGCCGCCGCCCAAACCCCGCTGGTGTCGGGCGTTAAGGCCGCCTATCTTACGGATAGCGAGGGCAAGGTGGAAATGTACGCCCACAATGCCGACAAACGCTATCCTATTGCCAGCATGGTAAAAATAATGACCGCGTTGCTCACCTGCGAAGCCGTGGATGAGGGCGCCGTCTCGCTGGACGAAAAGATATTGATCAGTCCCGAGGCAATGGGCATGGGCGGCAGCCAAATGTTTCTCAATGCCGGCGACGAATATACGGTGGACGACTTGCTGAAAGGCGTCATCGTGGTGAGTGCCAACGACGCTTGCGTGGCGTTGGCCGAGCGTTTGGCCGGCTCGGAGGGCGCGTTCGTCGCCAATATGAACGAGCGTGCTCGGGCATTGGGTATGACCAACACTCATTTTGCCAATTGCACGGGTTTGCCCCACCCCGAGGGCTACAGTTGTGCCCGCGACGTGTCCGTAATGCTGCGCGCTTTGGTCAAGCACGACGTTTATCATCGCTATAGCACGGTGTGGCTCGAGGACTACAAGCACCCCGACGGGCGCACCACCACCTTTACCAATACCAACAAGTTGGTGCGCTTCTACCAAGGCTGCGACGGTGGCAAAACGGGCTATACGGCCGAGGCCGGTTTTTGCTTGGCCGCTACCGCCGTCAAAAACGATTTGCGCGCCGTCAGCGTGGTGATAGGCGCCGCGGATAGCAAGGCGAGGTTTGCCGCCAGCAGCACGCTGTTGAACTATGCCTTTGCCAACTACCGCTTTGCTCCCGTGGCTGAGTTGGGTGCGTGTGTCGCCGAGGTGGGCGTGCAACGCGGCAAACAACCCGTGGTGCAGGCGGGCTTGGAGCGCGCTATGGGCACTCTGACCAAGGTGGGACAAAAGGTCGACGCCGAGCTGGTGGTGGAACTCGACCGTCCCAAAGCGCCCCTTGCCGTAGGCGACGTGGTGGGCACCGCCTATATGGTGGTGGACGGCGTTGTGTCCGACAGTTGTCCCTTGGTGGCGCTGCAAGCGGTGGAGCAGGGCACCTATGGCGACGCTTTGCGCGATTTTTTGGACGGCTATCCCGTCCGATAGGCGCCCTCGCTATTGGCCGAACGAGGCATATCGACAAAAAAACCTGCTTTGCAGGTTTTACATAGGGGCGCGGCGCGTTGCGCCCTTTTTTGTTTGGGGCATGCAAATGCAGTTTCTCTTGCGTACGGGTTGACATTGCCGTGTTTTTTGTACTACAATAATTAAAGTGCAGAGTTGAGTTATGATATTCAGAATTATTCGCAACAACTATAATGGGGATTGGCGCACGTTGCTCGTACAACTGTTGGCCTTTTTGGTGGCGATTTATTTCGCCATCGTTTTGCACGAGATCGCGCACGGGCTGGTAGCCTTGTGGAATGGCGACGACACGGCCAAAGCGAGCGGGCGCCTTTCGCTGGACCCCATCAAGCATATAGACGTTACGGGCGCCATCATGATGCTGGTCATCGGCATAGGTTGGGCCAAGCCCGTGCCCATCAATCCCAACAATTTTCGTCGCTTCAAAAAGGGTATGATCACGGTGTCCCTGGCGGGCATCGTCACCAACCTCATTCTCACGGCGTTGTCTTTGGGGCTGCTTGCCGCGGTGTTGGCCATCTACAAGGCCGCGGCGGTAGAGGCGTACAGCGCGGCTTGGTACGTCATTCGGTTTTTTGTGGTGCTGTTCGAGTACGGCGCGGTGCTCAACGTTTCGCTGGCGGGCTTCAACCTGTTGCCCATCTATCCGTTGGACGGGTTTCGGTTGGTCGAGATACTCACCAAGCCCGGCAACGGCTACGTTACCTTTATGCGCCGCTACGGGCTCTACGTCTACTTTGCGCTCATCGCGTTGGGATTGTTGGCCGACATTACGGGTTGGCCTTGCGACGTGCTGGGTATGTACATCGGCGTCATTCAGTCGGGCGTGGAGCGATTGATACTATTGATTTTGGGGGTTGGCTGATGGATCTGGATTTATTTGAGAGCAGAAAGGAGACCTTTCCTATACACGTCAACGACAACAGCCTACCCGTGGATATGTTGTTGAATTTGATCATGACCGCCGAGATACCCATACGCGACGTGTTCGTGGGCGACATCACCTACCAATATCTCGAGCATATTCGTTCGCTCGACTTTGTCGATTTTGACAAGGCGACCTATTTCGTCAGTTATGCCACGCGCCTACTGGACATCAAGGTGCGCTCGCTTTTGCCGCAAACCGAGGAAGAGTCTATCGCGTTGGAGGAGGAAAAGGAGTCCTTTATCAACGAGTTGGAAATGCGCAAGATATTCCTCGACGCCATGAACTTGTTGCACGTGCGCGAGGCCGTCAACGTGTTTGGCATAGAGCCCGAGTACAAGCACAACGACTACAACGTGGTCATTGCCGACGAGCAATTCAATATGGACGCGTTGTTGGACGCGTTCGCGCACATTATGCACCGCATCGGCGTGGCGGAGACCGAGCCCAAAAAGAACACCAAGGTCATAGTCAAAGATCGCTTTACGGTGGTGGACAAGACCAAGGAATTGATACTCATTCTCAAGCAAAAACGCAGCGTCCTCTTCGAGGATCTGTTCGTGGTGGCCGAGGGCGAGCCCGAATATACGATGGGCGAGCGTATCAACACGTTTTTGGCTTTGCTCGAGTTGTTGCGCCGCCAGTTTGCCAAGGTGCAGCAGGAGGAAGAATTCGGCTCTATCACGGTGAGCATCGCCGAGGGCGCCGACAACGTTACCTACGAGGATATAGTAGGCGACGAGCCCTACCTCTACGACGAGGAAGAGGGCAAACCAACGAAAAACACCAAAAAGTAGGAGGCGTATATGGCTAATCCGATGACAGTATTGGTAGAAGGTATGATTTTCGCGGCGGGCAAGAGCGGACTCGAACACAAGTTTTTGCTCGAAAAGATCCCCTCGATGTCCAAGCAGGACTTGGCGGATATCATCAAAGAATTGCAGCACAAATACCCCGACGACGGCACGTCGGGCGTGGTCCTCTACGATTTCGGCAAAGTGTTGAGCTTTGTAACGCACACCTCCATCGGGGATCAAATTGCCGAAGCGCTCAAACGCAAAAAGCAAAAGGAATTGTCTACCGCCCTATTGGAAGTGTTGGCCATCATCGCCTACCAACAGCCCATCACCAAGGCTGAGGTGGAGCAAATACGCGAAGGGCGCAACTGCGACTACGCCATAGGCGCCTTGTGCGAGGCCAATCTCATCGAGGTCAAGGGGCGCAAGGATACCTTGGGACGCCCCAAATTGTATGGTACCACGCAGAGTTTTCTCGAGCGCTTCGAGCTCAAGAGCATACGCAGTTTGCCCTCCAAAAAGCAGATAGAAGATCGCATCAAGATCATCAGCATCGAGGCGCAACGTAGCGAAATGTTGTTCCGCGAGCGTGACGACGAACTGGGTAGCGACGACTTCGATTTGGTCGAAACGCCCGACGTGGCCATCATGAGCGAGGCCTACGACCCGCAGGAAGATTTTGACGACGAGGCTCCCGTGGGCGCGGGCGAAGACGGCGGCTACGATGACACCGACTACGACCAGAGCGAGGCGGCCGCCGACGAGGTGGAGCAGAGCGACTATTCGGACGACGAAGAGGTGTGGGACGACACCGACGACAACGAGTAGGCATAGGTAGACGCTACTACATAAATTGAAAAAACACGAAAAAACACGCCGGCTATTGTCGGCGTGTTTTTCGTATATCCGTTTGGGGCTATTCCTCGCGAGTTTTGTCGTCCGCGTCGAAGTCGTCCTCTTGCGTGGGCTCGGCGTCGTCTTGTGCGTCGGCAACGACGTCCTCGCCCGTTTCGTTCTCGGTCACAGGGGTCTCGTCTACGGCCGGTTTTTCC
>CAMPCZ010000066.1 GCA_946648015.1 uncultured Clostridia bacterium | reverse complement strand
CTGCCGGTACCGTTACGTTCTATGCCAGCGCCAACGTGCGCATCTTCCTCAAGAAGAGCGCCGACACCTACTACGGTGCCTACGACGCCGACAACAATCCCTTGGGCTTGAGCGTACAAGATTATTGCAATGTGCTCAACGGCGACTATGCTGCTTTGGGTATGTCGCAGGATGAGTTCGAGAAAGAGTATACCGCCATTCTCAGCACCATTCGCGGCATTACGTGCCATTACGACAGCGTAACCTACAGCGATACGGCCTATTTCGATACCGAGATCATCAACGGCATCGAGATGCAAATCACCGGTGTTACCGATCTGGGCAAAGAGCAGACCTACCTCATCGTGCCTCGCTACATCGACGGCTACAAGGTCACTACCTTGGGCGACGGTGCGTTTGCGCATTGCGAGAACTTGGTCAGCGTCAGCTTGCCCGAGGATCTGACCGCCATTGGCAACTACGCCTTCGTGGGCACCTTTGCCAATATCACCGACGAGCAAAAGGAGCAATACAAAGCCGACTTCGGCGCCGATAGCTATCGCGAGGTCACCTTCCGCAACAGCGCCAACGACTTCAAATTGTACATCAGCAAGGATATCAACGAGGGCTTGCGCATGATCGTCAACAATGCCGACACCCTCAACTACGTTACGCATATCTATGCAGTGCTGGCCACTTCCAGCGCCACGTCGTTCTCGCTCAAGACGGGCGTGACCTACATCGCCGAGGGTGCTTTTGCAGGTAGCGGCATCACCTCTTTCTCGGGTAGCAACAGCGACTACAGCGTATACAAGTCGGTGGCCATCATCAAGGGCGGCACGCAGTTGTTGGCCGTGTCCTCCGCCGCTACCGACAACAACGCTACCTTTGCCGTGCCCGCCGGTATCACTTCTATCGGTGCCTACGCGTTCTACAACTACGTCAACGACAAAGTTACCAAGATCGACTTGGGCAACACGCTCAACGAGGTGGGCGAGGGCGCTTTCGAGGGCGCTCGCAGCATCAGCGAGTACGTCATCAGTTCGGACGCCTTGCTCGAGATAGCAGCGCGCACGTTCTACGGAAATGCGGCACTTACCGATATCCCCTACATCAGCAGCTTGCGCGTCATTGGCGAGGGTGCGTTTGCCAAGTCGGGTGTCGAGCGCCTTACCAATCTGCCCGAGTACTTGTTCACCATCAACGACGGCGCGTTCTCCGATTGCACCGGTTTGCGCGGCCACATCACTTTGCCCGAAAACGTTACTACCATCGGTCGCAACGCCTTTGCCGGCTGTGTGTACCTGACAGGCATCGATATCCCCGCTGACGTCGAGTCCATTGGCGAGGGTGCCTTCCGCAATACGGGGTTGGAGAGCATCACGTTGCCCGTGGCGGTCAACGAGATTGCCGACGGTTTGTTTGAGAATGCCACCGCGCTCACCGAGGTGGTGTCCAACGGTCGCATCGAGTCCATAGGCGAGGGTGCCTTCCGCGGCGCCACCGCTTTGGTCGGCATGCCCACCGGGCTTATGGATACCGTCGCCCACATAGGAGTCGGTGCCTTTGCCGAGAGCGGTATTCAAACCATCACCATCGGACAGTTGGTTACCGAGGTGCCTGCCGATTGCTTCAAGGATTGCAAGTATCTCACCAGCGTCACTTTGCCTGCTACCATCACCGCCATCGGCGACCACGCCTTCGATGGCTGCAACGGCAAACTCAACGTCGGCCTCGGCGGCAAGACCGTGGTGTACGACTACAAGAATGCGGGTACGCCTGCGGTCGACGTGGTGGACGACGAGTTGGCCAACGACTATGCGACGGCCGATTGCGACAACTACGTCATTCGCACCATTCGCAACAACAACGTCTACGTCGTGGTAGACGGATATGAGCTGCGCTTGTTCGGCGGACGCCTGACTGCCAATGGCAAAGTCGTCAAGACCACTACCGTCAGCTACGACGACGGCACCACTGCCGAAGTCGCCACCGTGGGCAATCTGTCGGTCGTCTATCGCAACAACAAACTCTACGTGACCGGCGGTTCGACGCTCAACGTGGGTTGGGGCGTTACCGACGTGCAGTTGGGCATCAACGTTACCACCATCGGCGAGTACGCCTTTGCCAACTGCGCCCTCACCAGTCTGCTCATTGCCGACGGTGTGGAGACCATTGGCAACTACGCCTTCCGCAACAACGTCGACCTGCAAAGCGTGGAGATCGGCGGCAGCCTGTACAAGTTGGGCAACGGCGTCTTCTCGGGTGCCGTCAACTTGTCCGTCATCAACGTCAGCAGCCGCAACACCACCTTTACCAATATGGGCGACGGCGTGTTGTACAGCCGCGAGATCGACGAGGACACGGGGCTGTATACCGGCAACGTCATTCTCAACATCTATCCCGCGGGCTTGGTACCCTCTACGGCCGACGGAGCCTATGTGTTGCCCGACAACACCGTGGAGATCTTGGCCCGTGCCTTCGAGTACAGTCAGCTCGTGTCCGTCAACATTCCCGAGCGCGTGCAAGTCATCGGCGAGGGCGCTTTTGCGGGCGCTTCGCAGTTGTCTTCCGTGTTCTTCGACGGCGACGTGGAGTCGTTGGGTAGCGATATATTCAAAAACGTTACCTACAACTACTATGCCGACGACGAGGGTCTGTTCTACCTCGACGACGAGGGCAACTATACGTCTGTATTCACCAAGGTCGAAACGGGCGGCGCCTACGCGTTGGAGGACGGCGTATACAACTTCTTGTATCGCGAGATGGAAAACGGCACCTTTGCCTATCGTGACGGCGAGTACGTGTTGTACACACCCGATATGGGCAACGTGGTGCGCTATGCGCGCCGCAATCCCAAGGCGGGCGCCACGCTCTACAACTACACAGCGCCCGAGGGAGTGCAACGCTACAGCCGCAACAACTTGGTGGTAGACGTGCCCTCCGACAGCAACCTGTATGCCGAATTGGCCAAGAACGCCAACTACTATTGCTTGGCCGAGGGGGTAGACGTTACCGCTTGCGACGCATTGGGAATAGTGGTCACGCAACACACCGCCAAAAAGCACTTTGTGTACGAAGAGGACGACTACATCACCATCACCGGCTTGGCCGACTCCTTCTCCAACTATCGCATAGATGCCAACGGCGACTATGCGTTGGTAAACGACGCCTACGTCGCCTACGATCAGTCGATGGGCGCGGTGGATAGGTATAGCCGCACTTCGTTGGTGATCCCCGCCTATATCAACGGCAAAGTGGTACGCGCCATATCGGCCTTTGCTTTTGCCGACAAAGATCTTACAGGATTCGTCATGGGTCGCTACGTCGAGCGCGTCGGCGAGGGCGTGCTGTTCGGAAACAAATTGCAAACCGTTTCGGTTGCGGCCATTCCCAATGCCGAGTATGCGGGACAAGAGGGGCAAGAACGCTACTTCTACAACGACAACTTCTATACCTTGTCGGGCAACGACCTCAACGGCTATCCCTACAAGATGTTGGTGGGTAGCGTCAACGGCCTCGAGTCCATCATCGCCTACCTCGTCAGCAGTACGGCCGAAGTGTTCGTCATGCCCGAGGATATCAACGTCATCGGCTACGGTGCCTTTGCCTACAACGAGTACCTTGCCAACGTGGTGCTGCACGATCAAGTGCAACAAATCGGCGCATACGCCTTTGCGTATATGCCCAACTTGGTGGGTAGCGATCCCGAGGGCGGGCGCACGATGGGCATGTATCTGCCTCGCTCGGTAGGCAACGTTGCCGAAGGCACCTTTATGGGCGACCGCTCCTTGCAGAGCCTCAACGTCTACCAAGGCACGGGTATTGCGTCGCGCGCGCTCAGCGGTTGCACTTCGCTTGCCGAGATCACTTGGTATACCGAGGTGGACGGTAGCTACAGCTATGCCTATACCGACGCCGAGCAAAACGCAAGGTATGTATTCGACGAAGTCGACCGCTTGCTCTACGCCTATCAGGATAGCCGTTGGGCATTGCACACCTTCCTCAGCACATCGCCCTTGTTGGCCGACGGTGACGACACCGTCGTCTTGCCCGAACAATACGGCGACACGGTCATCACCACCATCGGCGCCTACGCTTTCGATGGCGCGACCGACAGGTTGCACAACTTGGTGGTGCCCTACAACCCCGCCGACCGCGACGTGCGCGTAGACGTGGGCGCATTCATCAATACGTCCATCAGCAAGTTCTACTTCGAGGGTACGATGAGTACCTATGCCCAAGGCAGAGTGTTCGAGTCGGGCACTATGGTGTATCTGCCTTTCCACAGCACTTCGCTGGCCTCCCGTGCCACGCAGGACGGCGCCGCCTATCGCGAGATGAGCAATCGCCGCGACTTGAGCTACGTGCCCGTTACCGTCGTTGTGAACGAAGTCGAAACGACGTATATCAACGTAGTCGGCTTCTCGGGCGACGTCAAGTCTTACGACGTGGTCATTCCCTACTATATCGAGGGCGTAGCCGTCATCGGTTTGGCCAATGACGATACGGCCGTGCAGGCTTTTGCCGGCAGCGGTATACGATCCGTCACGTTGTTGGATAATATCCGCGACATACCCGCCGGCTACTTTGCCGGCAGCAAGAGCTTGCAGTCGGTCAACCTCTACTATAGCGGCGTTACCGCCATCAAAGAGGCCACCTTCGCCAACTGCGACAACCTCTACGACGTGGTGTTGTCCTCCGGGTTGGAGAGCATCGGCCGCGAGGCGTTTGCGGGCGACGTATCGTTGACCGCCGTGCCTACGCCGCGCGATACGTCGTTGGCAACGGTAGGCGACAGAGCCTTTGCCGACAGCGGCTTGCGCTCCATTACTTTGTGGCGCGGCCTCAAGACCATCGGTATCTCGGCATTCGCCAACCTTACGGGTGGCGTTACCAAGTTGGACGTGCTGTCCGACGTCGAGTATATCGGTGCCTATGCCTTTGTGGGCAACGAGCATTTGACCTACGTTCACTTCCAGGCAGACGTGGCCACGCTGCCTTCCAGCATCGCCATCTTGGGTAAGGTAAATGACGACCAAAGCGTGTCCAAGATAGCGGGCGTGCAGGTCAAGGTGCCCTCCAATGCCACCAACCTCATCAACTACTTCAAAGCCATGGACTATATCATGTCGGGCGATGGGCAAGAGTTGTATCTCTATACGCCCAGCGAGTACTTCGAGTACGACGTGGTATCGGCCGGCTACATCGTGGGCGGCACCGATCCCACGCGCGTACAATCCGCTACCGAGTCGCCTGCCTACGATACGACGACGGACGGCGTAGTGCTGAGAGGGCTCAATACCCAAGTCGGCGAGATCTACTTCCCAGACCAGATCAAGGGCTCGCCCATCGTGCGGGTGGCAGCAGGCTTCGGCGCCACGTTGAACAACGTGACCTTGGTGGAGTTCAATAGCGATTTGGTTGTCATCGAGGCGGGGGCTTTCCGCGGCGTAGGCACGCTTGAGAACGTCAAGTTCGGTACCAACAACGTCAGTGTCCTCAGATCCATTGGCGACTATGCCTTCTACAATACTGCCGTCGTTTCGCTCGATCTGCAATCGGCCGTGCTCGAATACATCGGCGCGTATGCCTTTGCCAACACCGCTTTGACCGACGTCAACGTGGCTCACGTTGTGAATATCGGCGAGGGCGCTTTTGCCAAACTGACTGACGTGCGGTACGACAACGACCAAATTGTGGAGTACAACGTGGCGGCCGACGCCGTGTTGCGCACCGTGTCCATCGTGATGGACGGCGGCGCCATCGGCGCGTATGCCTTTGCCAACAAGACGGCGCTCACCTCGGTGTCGGTGGACGGCACCGTCAGTGTCATCGGTGAGGGCGCCTTTGCTTGGTCCAACCTGACGCGTTCTACGATGCCCAACTACAGCCTTACCGACCACGTCCGCGAGGTGGCGGCCTATGCCTTTGCCAATACCGACGTAGTCAAGGTGCCTCAAAACGTAGAGGTCATCGGCGCGTATGCCTATGCGCGCGGCATCACCGTCAAGGGCGGTGCCAATGCGTTGCCGTATGCCGCAGACGCAGTATTCAACGTCAGTGCGGACGAAACGGTCACTTTGACTGCCGTGCTCATTCGCTCGGTGCGCTCCATCGGCGAAGGTGCCTTCGTCGGCAACGGCATCATCAGCATCACCGTCGGGGACAACCTCGCTGCCTTTGCCGCCAGCCGTTACGACGACAACGACAATTTGCACTATGGCGCGCTCGAGTACACCGCCAAGTTGCAACTCATCAACGTGCCCGACACCAACGTATACTTCACCGTGCGCAAAGGCGCGTTGTATCAAATCAACTACAATAGCGAGGGCGCCGCAGTCAGCGCTACCTTGGTAACCTATCCTGCCGACATCTCCGCCTACGTCAAAGCGCAGGTGAACAACGGCAATACCGCGGTGGTCAATACCTACGGTCAAACCCTTATCGACGGCGAGTACTACTACACTATGGCCAAGCGCGACGGCCTCATCAGCAACTATATGTACGTTGGCGTGCGTGCCTTTGTGGGTGCGCGCATCACCAAAGCCGCCTTGTCCAGCTACTACATCGAGGTAGGCCGCGAGGCGTTTATGGGCACCGACGTCAGAAGCGTGTCGGCCGACAACTTGGCGCAAATCGACGCCAAGGCCTTCTACGGCAGCAAGTCGCTCGTCGAGGTCAAGTTGTCAGGGCAGGCGAGCGCCAACGTCGAGGACGCCTTGTACATTGGCGCAGGCGCTTTTGAAGAGTGTACCGCGCTCACCTCCGTGGCAGGGTTCTCCGGCTCTATTTGGTACGGCGAGCGCAGCTTCTACAACAGCGGCGTCACCGTTATGGAATTGCCCAGTATGACCTTGCGCGTGGACAGCAACGCCTTCAACAAAGTCACCACGTTGGTTATCCCCGATATGTACTATGCTTGTACCGCCAGCGCCAACGCCTTTGCTTCCAACGCCAAGGTGTACTACATGAAGGATAGCTGGTTCAACGTCAGCACCTACGGCGAAACGTTGGCCGCCAGCCTCGTCGCACAAAGCAAGCGCGCCTACAACAGCTGGAGCCACGTCGGTTCGTTCACTTTGTCGGGCACTACGGCTACCATCGCCACCATTCACGCCGACTGCGCGGGACACAACAACTTCCACAGCGAGCCCGCCGAGACCTTGGTGTTTGCGCCGTACTATCGCGAGGGCGACGTGCTCTATAAGGTGTCGGCAGCCGCCACCTACCAGACGGATGGGTACACCACCGACGTAGAGGTGCTGGACTAAAACAAAGGTTTTGCATTGGGCGGCACATACCGCCCAATGCAATCCAAATCATTGGAAAAGCTTGCATATTGACAAGCCGACCCATTGGGTATATAATAAATTGATACATAGTATCACAAAGGAGCAAGTATGCAAAAATACTCGTACATTGCACTCACCCCCGAAGGCAAAACGATACGCGGTACCATGATTGCCCAAAGCGATGAGGAAATCAAGCAGTTGGTTACCAAAAACGGTAACTACTGTTTGTCGTTCACGCGGCTCAAAGACGAGGCCAAGGGGCAAAAGGCGTTGCCGATCAAGGACGTCATCAACTTTTGCAGCCAGCTTGGTTCCATTCTCAAGGCCGGCGTGCCTTTGGCCACGGGTCTCGATATGTTGTACAGCAAAACCGATAAGGGCAACCTCAAAAAGATCATCGGCAACGTATACGAGTTGGTGCAAAAAGGTAATTCGCTATCTGACGCATTGATGAGGCAGGGCAAAAGTTTTCCGCCTATGATGATCAACATGGTCAAGGCGGGCGAAATGAGCGGCGACCTCGACGCCAGCCTCAACAAGTTGGCCGAGCACTTCGACAAGGACGTCAAATTGCGCAACCAAGTCAAGTCTGCTTCGCGTTACCCCAAAATGCTGGGTCTCATCACGCTGGTAGTGGTCATTTTGCTGTCCGTAGTCGTGTTGCCCAACATGGTGCAGGGTATGTCCAACATACCGCCCACCACCCAATTCTTGCTCGGTTTTGCCAACTTCATCATCAAGGATTGGCCCTACATTCTTATCGCGGTAGTCGTTTTGTACTTTGTCATACCCATGATCAAAGAGATACCCAAGGTGCGCTTCGGATTGGACAAACTCAAGTTGCGCTTGCCCAAGGTGGGCAAATTGGTGCGTATGATCTACACCTCGCGTTTCGCGCGCAATCTTGCTACCCTATACGAGGGCGGTATTCAACTGATCGACGCCATACAGATGTCTACCCAAATAGTAGGCAACAAATATATCGAGCAATGTATGGAGGAGGCGATCGTCCGCGTCAAAAAAGGCGAACCGATGAGCAAAGCCATTGCCGCGGCCAACGTATTCGATCCCTTGCTCACGTCTATGTTGTTTGTCGGCGAAGAGTCGGGCGTATTGTCCGACGTGCTCACGCGTACCGCCGACTATTTCGACGAGGAGTCCGGTGCCGCTACCAAGGCCTTGACGGATATGTTGCAACCCGTTATGCTCATTGTGATGGCAGTCGTCATCGGTTTCGTGCTCTTGTCGGTGTTGCAACCTATGCTCAGCAGTTACAACGATATTTAAGGAGGCGCTATGATTTGCATTTATATCAGCGATGACAAAATCAAATTGTTGGAGGGCGGTATGAGTGGCAACCGCATCGCCGTCAACAGTTTTTATGATATCAGCACCCGCGCCGGGTGCATAGAGGGCGACGCCATCAAGGATATGGTGGTGTTTACCCAATCTTTGCAGGATTGCTTGCAGACCACCAATATCAAGCCCGGCAAGGTGACCTATGTGTTGGATTCGTCCCGCGTTGTCTTCCGCGAGATGATCGTGCCGGACGTGCCCGACAACAAACTCAAAAAGGTCATCATCAGCGAGTTGTTCTCGGACGCCAAGGCCTCTACCAATACCGTAGACTACGTGGTGCTCGAGCGCTTCAAGGGCGAAAACAAAGCCTTCAAATTGCGCATAATGGTCACCTACGTCAGCAACGAAGTCATCGACAACTTGCACACCTCGGCTATGGAATTGGGTCTACAACCCGTTGCGTTGGACATAGCGCCCAACACCATTGCCAAATTGATAGCGCAATACGAAAAATCGGGTACCGATCGCAAGTTGCTGACCAATTCCTTCGTCTTGCTCGACTACAAAGAGACGTTTATCACCATCACCGTGTTCGACAAGTT
>CAMPCZ010000065.1 GCA_946648015.1 uncultured Clostridia bacterium | reverse complement strand
GGCGCTTGGCGGTGTTGGTCATGGTGGTTTTGCCCGTTACGGCCGCGATGTTTGCCATTATGCAGGGCAAAATGGTGCGCGGCAATCGGCAAGTACGCGAGATGAATTCCATTATCACTTCCGACTTCAACGAGGGTATTACGGGCGCCAAAACCATCAAAACTTTGGTGATACAGTCCCAAATGCACGGCGCGTTTCGTCGAGATAGCGCAGGTATTCGGCGCAAGTCTATGTACGTGGCGCACCTCAGGGGCTTGTTCGGCGCCACCATCAACTTTGCCTCGTCGGTCGCCTTGGCCATCGTGTTGTGGCGCGGCGGCTATATCGCCGAGAGCGAGGTGGGCACTTTCAGTTTGTTTATGTCCTATGCGCAAGGCATGATTGAGCCTATGCGTTGGGTCATCGACGCCATCAGCGACTTGGTCACTTGCCAGGTGAACATCGAGCGTGTGGACAAAATTTTGCACACGCGCCCCGACGTGGTGGATTCGCCCGAGGTCGTGGCGCTCTACGGCGACCAATTCGCGCCCAAATACGAGGCGTTTGAGCCTATGCACGGTGATATACAAATCAAAGACGTCACCTTCCACTATCCCGACGGCACGCGCAACGTGCTCGAGCACTTCAGTTTGGATATCCCCTTCGGCTCCAATGTGGCCATCGTGGGCGAAACGGGCGCCGGCAAATCCACGCTGGTCAATCTGATATGCCGCTTCTACGACGTGGACGAGGGGCAAATCTTGATAGACGGCAAGGATATCCGCACGCGCTCGCAAAATTGGTTGCACTCCAACGTGGGCTACGTATTGCAAACGCCGCACCTCTTTTCGGGTACGGTGCGCCAAAACCTATTGTACGGCAACCCCAATGCCACCGACGAAGACATCGCTCGCGCGCTCGAATTGGTCAGCGCCACCTCGGTGGTAGCCAAATTGGAGCATGGCATAGACAGCGACGTAGGCGAGGGCGGAGACCTATTGTCTACGGGTGAAAAGCAACTATTGAGTTTTGCTCGCGCCATATTGTGCGACCCCCGCTTGTTGGTGTTGGACGAGGCCACGGCCTCCGTCGATACCCTCACCGAGGCTCGCATACAGTCCGCCATCGACCGCGTAATAGCGGGGCGCACGTCCATCGTCATAGCGCACCGCCTTTCCACCGTCAAAAACGCCGATTGCATTTTGGTGGTCAAGGACGGCCGCATCGTCGAGCGCGGCACGCACCAAGAGTTGCTGGCCTTGAACGGATATTATCGTCAGCTGTACGTTCGCCAATACGAGGACGAAAAAACCAAGGATATTTTGGGGTAGGGCAGGTATGCGCGTCGGCTCGAAAATCGACCAATGGATACGGCGGCACGGCGTTTTGAGCGCCGTTTTTGAGGACAAAAGCAACAAGGCTATGTTCTTTACCGCGGCCAAGATCCTTTTTGATTTGGCGCACCTTGTCGTGCAGGTGGTGGCATTGGCGCTTTCGCCTTCGGTGTGGTATGCCACCTTGGCAGCGCTGTATCTTATCTATCTACTGTCCAAATTGTTCCTCGTGCTGTCGCGCGTGCGCCGCGGCACGGGGGCGGATAGTCAATATCGAGCGTTTCGCAATACCGGCATAATGCTCATTCTTACCACGTTGCCTTTTGCGGGTAGTTTCGTGCTCATTTACACCATGGATATGTCCTTTTCCTACTCGGGTCTATTGGTATACGCCAATGCGGCGTGGGCGTTTTTTCGCATCATTACCGCTATCGTCAAGTTGGTGGAAGACAGGCGCGAGGATTGCTACCTGCGCTCGGTGCGCGGCATCAATGCCGCCGGCGCGCTCGTCGCCATCGCCACGTTGCAGGTGGCTATGTTGCACGCCTATTGGCCCGAGGCGGCATTGTCCCCTTTCAATGCCATTACGGGTGGCGCGGTCGTGTTTTTGATTTTGGCCATGGGCGTTCGTATGATCGTGCTCGGCACAAAAGGGTTGCGTACGCCCTCTTGACTTGTCGTTTGCCGTCCAAACGATTGGCAAAAAACACGGTGCAGCGCACCGTGTTTTTGCATTGTGTCGTTATCTGCCGCCGCGCAGGCCGCCGCCCGAGCCGCCGCCACCGCCGCCGCTTATGTGCCCGCCGCCGCCCGAGCCGCCACTGCCGGAACTATCCGAACGTACCACCACGGTGGTAGCGCTACGCAGGTAGGTGTCTTCGTGGTCTTTCAGGTTCATTTGGCAGTATTTTTCCAAAGGATAGGTGTCGTTCTTGCGTTTGCGGCTATAACTTTTGGCTATGCGCATAGCGACAAAAGCCGCTATCCCAAGCCCCAGCGCTATGCCTATGACCACGTTGAGCCACAGCGCTATGCCGTCGTATTTTTTGCCCAGCATCACCATCATATCTTGTATGGCTACGGACGCTATCTCGCTGTCGTTGGTCAGCACGATGCGATCGGCGGCGTCCGAATACACCACGTCGTCTATCTCGCTATCGGATAGACGGCGGTTGGCCCTACCCGAGGTGTAGATGGAAAAATGGTAGTTGTCGGTATAGCCGCTGAAGTTGATGATGATGACGATATAGTCTTTGTCTGCGTCTATGCCTTCGCGCGCAAACAGTTGGTCGCGATTGAGGTCGGCGCTACCACCCGTACGGTTGCAGGTGGCCACCAAAAAGGTAACGCCGTATTTTTGGGACGCTTGTCGACACGCTTCGCCGAGCGTTTGCTCTTGCGATGCCGAAAACAAGTCTTTGTCGTCGTATACGTAGTCGGTACGTCCCTTTTCTGCGCAGGCAAACAGCCCCAACACGAGGGTCGATAGCAATATCGCCAACAATAGAGTAGCAAACTTTTTCATAATAGCCACGCTCCCAAAAGACTGAGTATGGTACCCGCCACCGCCGCAACGGCGCCGAACGTAATGCCCAATTTGGGTCGGCTGAGGGGCAGCGTGCCGAATAGTTTGCCCGTGTATCCGTTGATGGCAAAGGTGTAGGTTTGGTGGTGATAGCGATAGTTGAGCACCCATATCGGCAGCAAGGTATAGTCCCAGTTGCTGTTGCCCACGATCACGGCGTTGCGCTCCACCTTTACGGTGTCGTAGCCGCGTATGGATTGCTTCAGCAGGGTTTGGGCATACTCGCGCATACGCTTGGATACCTCGCCCTTGACGTCCTCGCGGCTGAGGTCGTTGCGTTTGGCAAAAAAGCCGGAAAGATAACTCATATCAAAGTCGCGGTGCGCCTCTATGGGAAAGGGTAGCACGCCTTCCACCAAGGCTTTGTCCGCGCTTTGCAGCGCATTGGTGGCTATATCCTCAAAGTGGATATCGGCGCGCCGCCAAACGTGGTAGAAGTCGGTGCGCGTATATTCTTTGTTGCCCGTTACCCACACGCTTACGCGGGTCGCCGAGGCGTCTAAGGCGCAGTCGGTGTCGGCGTCCGTCATCCAAAACGGGTGGTAGATACCCGTTATCTTTTCGAGGGTGGAGTCGCGACGAAAATCGTTGGGCACGAAGTGTTTTTTTGCCAAATAGGCCTTGAGTATCTCTATCGCCTTGTCTTTGCCTATGGCAAACGGTATGATCTTGCTTGGTTTCAGTTGTCCCGAAACGCGCCCTTTCAGTATGACGGGGTTGCCGCAGTAGGCGCAGAATTGCGCCACCGTGTTTTGGTCGGCCAAAATAGACGCGCCGCACGATGGGCAACTATACTCGCGCAGTTGCTCGTCGTAGGCCTCGTCCTCGCGGTGCGCGGCGTCCATCTCTTGTTTGGCCGTCTGCATCTGTTGGTACGAAAACTTGCTCAGACAATATTCGCAACAAAACATACCCTCGTCGGCATTGTAGGCGATGGGGGCGCCGCAGTTGGGACAAATCAGAGAGGACGCGTCCCGCAGATCCATATCTTGCGTTTGTTGGTTTTCCATTAGGGTTTACGCGTACCGCACTCCGGGCAGAAGTTCATCGAGGAATCGTTGGGCTTGCCGCAGTTGGGGCAATACCAGCCGCTGGGTTTGGGTTTGCCGCAAGCCGAGCAGAAGCGCCCGCTGTTGGTTTGTCCGCATTGGCACGTCCAGCCACCGGGTTGGCCGCTCGGTTGTGCATTGGTCGCCTGTTGTTGGGGCTGGCCGCTCATAGAGCCCATCGCGCCCATCATACCGGCCATAGACGCGCCGATGCCCACGCCCATAAAGCCGTTCATACTGCCCGCGGCGTTGGATCCCGCGGCCTCTATGCCACCGGCCACTTTGCCCGCCACGTACCCGGCGCGCACGTTGGGGTCGCCGAGCATAGCGCCTTGGTTGCGCATATCGATGAGTTCGCGGCTCTTGGGGTCGTAGCTGATGCTGCCCACGCCCACGGCAACTATTTCCATACCGCGCAGGCTGCGCCAGGTGTCGTCCAAAGCGTCCGCCATATAGCGCGACAATTCGGCCGCCTTGCCCGTAACGTGGCTGATGCGTATGCCCGCCGCGCTCATTTGGTTGATGGAGGTCTGCAATCCTTCCAAAAACTCGTTTTGGTATTGGTCGTTGATGTCGCCGATCTGCACCCTCTCGGCGTTGCGAGGCACGGCCTCGGCATAGAATTTGAGGGGATCTACGATTTTGATGCTATAGGTGCCGTGCGCTCTCAAAAACAGCTCGGCATTATAGAAATTGTCGAAGTAGTTGACGGCTTGCGGCGTACCGAATTTGATGCCCTTTATCTCTTGCAAATTGATGAAGAACGCCTTTTGCGAGGCGGAGGGAACGCCGCCGAATTTGACGCGGTGAAAGGTCTCTTTGACCGAAGCCATCAACTGTCCGTTGAATAGCGAAGGAGAGGCGGTGTTGTCCACCTTGTAGTAGCCGGGCTCGGCCGAATAGTCGATGATTTTGCCGCCGTCCACCAACAAAACGCATTGGTTGTCGTAGACGTGAATAACGGAGCCGTTGTTGATGATGTCCGCCTCGCCCTTGCGATTGTTGTTTCGCTTGGAATTTTGGCGCACAGCCACCGCTTTGGCCAATACGGTATTGTCGTCCATGTTGTCGGCTTCCAGTACCTCGAGCCAACTATCGGCAAACTTGCCGCCCATGGCGCTCGCAATTGCTTTGATAAGTCCCATAGTATACCTCCCGTTGAGCCATAAGGCTCAAGTTTTCCCTATTATTATAGTGTATATGCCCGCCTTTGTCAATAGCGGGGTCGCTTGCAAAAAGTGGTGGGCAAACCGCGTATGTTTTGCAATTTCCTTGACTTGCCAAAAGCGGCATTATACAATGATACCGAGGTGAAATTATGGATAATTTTGGATTTACGAAAAAGAGCGGTATCCTTATGGCCGTCAGTTCCCTGCCTTCGCCCTACGGCATAGGCACTTTCGGCGAGCCGTGCTATCGCTGGATAGATTTTTTGGCTTCCTGCAAGACGAAGTGCTGGCAGGTGCTGCCCCTCAACCCCACAGCCTATGGCGACAGCCCCTACCAATCGCCCGCCGTCAATGCGGGCAATCCCTACTTTATCGATCCGGACGCTTTGGTCGAGGAGGGTTTGCTCACCCGCGCCGAGGCCGACGGTGCTCGTCACCGCGGCGGCAAGGTGGATTACGGCTGGTTGTTCGAGACGCGCGTCGATTTGTTGCGCAAGGCCTATCGACGTTTTCGCGGTGGGGCTTGGTACACGCGCTTTTGCACGCAAAACGCGGCTTGGCTGAACGACTACGCTTTGTTTATGGCGCTCAAATGCGCGCACGACTATCGCCCTTGGTCCACTTGGGAGGACGAGTATAAGTATTACGACCGCGCCAAAGAGCAGGAGCGCCGCTTTGCCAAGGAGATGGCCTTTTGGCGCTGGGTGCAATACGTCTTTTTCCGCGAGTGGAGCAAAGTGCAGGCCTACGCGCACCGCAAGGGCGTGCAGATCATAGGCGATATGCCCATCTACGTGGCTTACGACAGCGTGGACGTATGGAGCAATACCTCGCTTTTCTTGTTGGATGAGGAGTTGGCGCCCACCTGCGTGGCGGGGTGTCCGCCCGATGGGTTTTCGCCCGATGGCCAACTGTGGGGCAACCCCATCTACAACTGGCAGCGTATGCAGGACGACGGCTTCGGTTGGTGGATAGAGCGCATTCGCCTCAATCTGCGCCTATACGACATTTTGCGCATCGACCACTTCCGCGGTTTTGCGGGGTACTATTCCATTCCCTATGGCGACGCTACGGCGCGCGGCGGGCATTGGGAGTATTGCCCCGGCAAGGCGCTGTTTTCTGCGGTGGGCGAGGCGTTGCCCGACGCCCGCATCATTGCCGAAGACTTGGGTTTCATTACGCCCGAAGTACGCGAGCTGTTGGATTTTTGCGGCTATCCCGGCATGAAAGTATTGCAATTTGCCTTCTTCGACGACGACTCCGAGTATTTGCCCCGTATGTACACCACCGACAACTGCGTGGTGTATACCGGCTCGCACGACAGCGATTGCACGCGCACGTTCTGCCGCAATTTGTCGGGCGACGTGCTGGCGCGCTTTGTGCGCGAGTGCCGGGTGGGCAGACAAAGCCGCACCGCCGCACTTATCGATATGGCGTTTGGCTCCATAGCAAATTTGGCCGTCATTCCCTTGCAGGATTGGTTGGAGTTGGATAACGAAGACGGGCGAATGAATACGCCTTCCGTCCCCTACGGCAACTGGACGTGGCGTGTCCGTCGCTTGCCCTCCAAGCGCGTTGCCGACCGCATCAAGGCCAAGACCAAGCAGTTCGGGCGCAACAAATAGAGTAAGGCACGGGCAAAAGCCCGTGCTTTTTCGTTTGCATATTGCCTTTTGGGTTTGTGTATGGTATACTGAAATAGTTACAAAGGAGATCGCCTATGCAAAGTATCAAGAGGTTTTTATATTGCCGTCCCGTGGCGCTTGTCGTGGGGCTTATGGCATTTTTCAATCCCTTCTTATTCTATTTATCCACCGATTTTCACGGCTGTTTTGCCGACGTCGTTCCGGGGACAGACGTGCTCATTCGCGTATTGCAGATGTTGGTGGCGGTGGGTATTCTCGGCTTACTGTTTGTGCGCAACCTGGGCATTTGGCACAGCTTTAGCGAGCACAAAGCAGTGGTCATAGCCTATTTTGTGCTGGCAGTGTTGGCGGCGCTCCTTTTTGTGGCCAACGTGGTCATTCTCATCTTGCTGTCTTCCGGCATACCTATGGCGCGCTACTATTTTGAGATAGAGGCGCCCTATCTGTTGGGCTTTGGCGTGGCCATCAGTTTGGCTTTTGTCATTCCCCGCCTTGCCTCGCGCACCAAGATAGCCATCGTGGTGTTGGTCTATTTTCTCTGCGGCATTTTGTTGGTGGCGGTGGACTTTTGGCATATCGAGCCCTTTGCCTTTACGGTGGAACCCATCGTGTTCGACGTGGGCGACGGCTACAGCGTGGTATGGAGCACCACGCACGTTTCTACGGGCTATCTCACCTACACCTACGCGGGCACGGAGTACGAGGTGGACGACGCCAACTACGGCCGCCTTGCCTCCAACCATACCATACACCGCGTGCACGTTCCGTACGACCACCTCGACGGCAATACCTACACCGTTCATTCGACCTATATGATAGACAACGCGCCGTATTTCCCTGCGCGCGGGCGCACCCTCACCGCTTCGCGCACGTTCCGCGGCCGCCCCGAGGGCGACATCAAGATGGTGGCCATCACCGACAACCATTGCCTTAGCCGCACCAAATTCAATCGCGTGCGGCAGGACGACTACGACGTGGTGGTTATGCTGGGCGACTTTTCGGACTTTGTACACCAAGAGTTGGATATAGCCGACTTTTTGCTGTACCCCGCGTGGCACTTGTCCAATGGCGAAGTGCCCGTGCTGTACGCCAAGGGCAACCACGACACCCACAGCGAGATGGGCGCAGACCTCGGCTATTTGCTGGGCTTCGACAGTTTCTACTATCGCACGACCTATGGCGACTACACCTTTACGGTGCTCGACTCCGGCAGTTGCAACGTGGACCTCGAGGAGGCCAAGTACGGCGGTGTGGGGCGTTATATCGACTACCGCGAGGGGCAGTTGGATTGGCTGTCGGCCTTTGGTCCCTCGTCCGGCTATGACGTGGCCATCGTGCACGTGTGGGATTATGCCTCGGTAGCCGAGGGCGTCAAAAACCAAAAGGCCGAACAGCAAGTGGAACGCTATGCCCAATGTCTCACGGCAATGAGCGTCGATTTGCAGCTGTCGGGACACAAGCACGACTTCCGCTTTTTTGCCGACGGCGTAGACGGCGTGCCCGTGCCGGTGCTGCGTTGCGGCGGCATTTCGTCGGGACTTCTCGGCCACAGCCTTACCTACACCGTACTCGATTTTCACGAGGGCGAGGTGTCCATCTCGGCCTACAACACACGCCAAAGCGATGCGTTGTGGACGGGTACTTATACCATGAGTCGATAATATGGCGGACTTTGCTCGCTCCCATACCCCCTTTGCCCCCGTGTGGGCGCCCCATTGCCGCGTGTTGGTGCTGGGTTCGCACCCCTCGGTGTTGTCCAAACAAAACGGTTTCTTTTATATGAACCCGCACAACCGCTTTTGGGCGGTAATGTCGGCCTTGTACGGGCAGGATTTCGCTGCCATGTCCGCGGACGGCAAAAGCAAAGCGTTGCTAAGCCAAGGCGTTGCGCTCTACGACGTAGTGCAGGCGTGTACCATCGTCGGCTCGGAGGACGCCACCATCACCGAGGTGCAGCCCGCCGATCTGGCGCCCTTGGTGGAGGGCGCGCCCATACAAGCGATCTTTTGCAACGGCAAAACGGCGTATCATCTGTTTTGCAAATATTTTCCGCAATACGCGCCCATTTGCAGGGCGCTGCCGTCCACTTCGCCGGCCAATGCCAAGTGGCGCCTCGCCGATTTGGTGGAGGCGTGGCAAATCATCCGACTATGAATGCACTTTCTCCTTTGCAACTGATACACGACGTGGTGGCCGCCCATCTCAAAGAAGGCGACCGCGCCATCGACGCCACCGCCGGCCGCGGCTACGACACCGCCTTTTTGTGCTCGTTGGTGGGCGCTGCGGGCGACGTGCTGGCTATGGATATACAACCCGCCGCCGTCGAGAGTACCATACGCCTCATGGCCGAGCGAGGCTATACGGCCGAGGTGGTGCTGTCCAGCCATGCCGAAATGGCCTCTTTTCGCGAGGCGGGCAGCATAGATTGCATCATGTTCAACTTGGGCTATTTGCCCAAGGGCGACCACAGCGTCTACACGCATTTCGATTCGACCTGCGCCGCCATTTTGGCGGGGCTCGACCTGTTGCGCGTGGGCGGATTGATGACCATCGGCGTCTACTAC
>CAMPCZ010000064.1 GCA_946648015.1 uncultured Clostridia bacterium | reverse complement strand
AATGGCGAAAAGAACGCAGCCGATCGGGTTTTATTGAGGTGTAGTATGAAACTATTATTTATAATTGGCGATGCTGCCGTTGGCAAAATGACGGTTGGTCAGGCACTGACGAAGATAACCGACCTAAGGCTTTTTCACAATCACATGACAATCGAACCGGTGATAGAGATTTTCGGCAGATACGACGGAAAGACGATCTCCGAAATGCGTGACGTCATTTTCAAAAACTACGCGGCTTCCGACAACTATGGCATGATTTTCACTTTGATGATGGACTTTAATCTGCCTTCGGAATGGGCGTATTTGGAGCACGTCAAAGGTATATTCAAACCATATGGAACAGAATTTTATTATGTCGAACTGATAGCGCCGCAGGACATCAGACTCAAGAGAAACGTATCTGAAAACAGGCTCAAAAACAAGGCTTCCAAAAGAGATATAGCGATTTCAAATCAGCGTTTGATCGATGATGATAAAAACCACAGATGTGTTAGCTACGAAGGAGAGATCGCTTTTGATAACTACCTCCGAATTGATAATTCGGACAAAGAGCCCGATGAAGTTGCAAGATTGATCAAGGATACTTTTGATCTATAACTGTACGTTTGTCCGAATGTTCGGCGCCACTTCCACCATTCTTGCCCCATTCTTGGCCACTTATGTCTTTCAAACAAACCTGAACGCTTGCTTTGGGTTTGTTTTTTTTGCTTTGCGCTCGCTTGCAATAGGAGAATCAACAAAAGAGTGGCGTCGTTACAACATATTTCATTCGCTTGTTTGCCGAGAACGTGGCTTATATACCGTAATCGTTCGCGCCGATACTCTGTAGAACAATGATTTGCCTTGCTATATGCGTCGGTGGAGATTGATCACGCCGAGGGGCAAACGGGATAAACAAGCGTGCAAACGGGGGGGTACGAGGAAATTTGTTAAGAAACAAATAAAATGATGAAAAAAGTGGGACAAACCTACCGCATAAATCATTATATAGGTGCAAACCAACGTACAGGAGATGAATATGAACAAGGTTTATTTGGTAGAGTATTTTGAAAACGCGGGCGAGACCGACGCCGACGTAGCCGTCGAAGACGCACAAGTCATAGGCTATTTTACCAACAAAAAAGCGGTGGACGACGCCATACAGGGCTGCCTGGCCATTCGCATTCCGCGCGAAAACGTGCGCGTGGTGGAATACCCGCTCAAATATGGCAACCAGCAACAGAGCGTATACGTTTTGACGTATGAATATTACACCGAGGGCGATAATGGCAGAGAGGAATTTTACTACACGTTTCCGCCTCTCGCCAGCGAAGAGCAATGCCTGGCACTGCATCGCCGCATCGGGCAGCAGGAGGAGTACCGCGCCACGCCGGACAAGCATTTCTACGATTCGGAGAGCGGATTTACCATTACGCGCTACGCCCTGAACCGCGTGCAACCGTATAGCCGCTTCAAATAGCCAAGGTAGGCGACGCATTGTCCCCAGCGCTCGTTTGCGGTGGTTGTGCGATTATACGATCCGCAAGTGGGGGTATAATTTGTGTGTAAGCGGCATTTTGTATGACATTTGATGGACGGCAAGCGGTATAACGTTGTAGAGAAAAAAAGGAGCGTATTTATATGCAAAAACAAACGACGAAAATCATTGCCATCATACTGCTTGTGCTTGTCGCGTCGTCTTTGGCAGCGTGCAATGCCGCCCCTGCCGACGAGGCGTACCGATTCAAATATTGGAACGAATGCGCGGCGTTGACTTCGCTACAAGAATACGTCGAGGCGGTTACCGATGAAAAATCGCCCGATTATATCCCCGTAGCCGACCGCATTGCCGTGTTTGATATGGACGGCACGTTGTACGGCGAACTGTTTCCCACCTATTTCGAGTATTTGTTGTTGGCCTATAGGGGATTGGACGACCCCGACTACACAGCGGACGAAGACGTGAAGGCGGTGGCGCAAACCATACGCACCTCTGCGCAAACGGGCAGCTTCCCCTCGGATATGCCCATGCGGCACGCCTTGGCGCAAGCCAAAGCGTTTGCGGGGTTGACGCCCGGCGAATTTGAGGATTACGTGCACGAATTTATGAAGCAAACGCCCGCGGGCTTTGCGGGAATGACCTACGGCGAGGCTTTCTATCTGCCCATGCTCGAGGTGCTGGATTACCTACAAAAGAACGCGTTTAAGACCTATATCGTCAGCGGCTCGGATCGCTTTATTTGCCGTGCGTTGGCCAGCGAGGCGTGCCACGTGCCCTACGAGCAGATCATAGGTATGGACGTCAAGTTGGAAGCCAGCGGTCAAGGCGACCGAGACAGCCTCGACTATCAATATACCGCCGACGACAAAGTGGTACGGACGTCTACGGTGCTTATCAAAAACCTCAAGACCAACAAGGTATTGCAGATAGCGCAAGAGATAGACAAACAACCCGTGCTATCCTTTGGCAACAGTTCGGGCGACGTGAGCATGCACGTCTACACCATTACGGGCAACCGCTACAAGAGTCAAGCGTATATGTTGATAGCCAACGACGAGGCCCGCGATTACGGCAACACCGCCAAGACCGAACAGTTGGGCGAACAATGGCGGGCAAGCGGCTTTAACGTCATTTCGATGAAGGACGATTGGACCACCATCTACGGCGCAGGCGTCACCAAAACCGAATAGGCGCCCCCCGATAGACGCAAAGAGACCGCTTCGGCGGTTTTTTTGTAAAGAAAGACTGCGCCGCGGCATCTACGGCACTTTGCCGCGGGCGAGGAACACAAGACCTTTACTAAAAGCAGAAGATGTGCTATACTGTTTTTGCGCTATTGCGCAAAGACAAACGACGCATACCGAGTGAATGGTTGCCTACACAAAGGAGAAAGAATGGAAGCGTTGATGTGTGAAAGATGGATGCAAGCGCTGTGTGCCGCTTTGTTGGCGGCGGGTGCCGTGGGCTGGTTGGCACTCTATTTTCGCGTGCGCCGCTATGCCGCGCAAAGCAAGTGGAGCGTAGAAATACTTTTCGTTGGTCTGCCCATTTTGGTCAGTTGCTTGGCCAACGCGCTGGTGTACTATTGCGTGCAAACGCCCAACACCTCACCTTTGGGCACCATCGCCAACGTGTTTCGCGCCGCATTCAACGGATTCGGCCATCTGACGCTCAACGGCCTTGCCGAACTGGACGCGACCGCTTGGCGCGCCTTTTTGGCATACTTCTACTATGGCTCCGCGCTGTATACCGCGCTGGTATTCTTTACGGTGCTTACCGCCAAAGCCAATTACGAATTCTATTCGTTCGTGCGGATGGCGTTTGCTTTCAAACGCAACAAAAACGTCTACGTTTTTACGGCGCTCAATACCGAGACGCTCACGTTGGCCAAGTCGGTGGCCGAATGCGTGCCCGCCGCTATTCCGCAGACCAAGCGCGAGGCGACGCTGTCGTTGCGCGCACGCCGCAAGCATAAGCGCAACAGTATCGTGGTGTTTGCCATACCCTCGCTCAAACCTTTCGACCGCCACGACGAATTGTGCCGCGAGGTGATGGCCAACGGGTTTTACTATTGGTCGTACGCGGGAGACGCGCAGGCCACCAAAAAAACCATTGCCAACACCTTGCACCTCAACAACCGCAACTACCGCAAGGATTGCGCCCGCGATTATTGCATTTTCGCCTTCGATTCGGTGGACTATATACCCAAAGAGGAGCAAAATTTCGCCACCGTGTTCGACGACATCGGTTGCCGCATGAGTGCCGATCGTTTCGATCATATACGCGTCAACTACTACATCTTGACCAAGCGGCAAATGCAATACTCGGTGTACGACTACAAGCTGCGCGAATTGCAGAGCCGCTACTACGAAGAATTGCACCGCCTGCGCCGCGCTCACCCCGCCGCCTATCGCCGCTATATGCGCGCGGTGTTGGGCGAGGAAAAAGCGGAGAAGTTCGACGCCTGTTTGCAGAGAACCGCGTGCTTGACCGACTACGCGTTGAGCTCGCGCGCCGAGCAAAAAGCCATGACCGCCGCCAATGCCGCCGGGGGCGAAGAAGAGGCCTATTCTTGCCTATTGGGCGTGTTTGCGGCAGGATTCGTCATAGACGTATGGGACGAAGCCAACACCATTGCCAAAGACGTGTTGGACAAATCCACCGACCTTATCTACGACAAAATAACGGCGGACGAGCCGGACCTTAACGTGATGAGTTTGGGCTTTGGCGAAACGGGCATTGCCGCGGCTATGGCGCTATATTCGCACGCTGCCTACGTTGCCTACCGAGATGACGGCGCCGTCGCGCCGTACGACTTGCCTGCCGACGGTGAGGAATACCGCTACGCGCAGCTTGCCAAGGCAAACGCCTTTCACGTGGACGTGTTTGACGTCAACGCCCAAAACATCGGCTACGGGTTTGCCTCGGAGCGCCCATTGTGTGCCGTAAGCATCGTGCAGGGCGACCGGGTGACGGTCGTCAACGACGCCAACGGCATCAATGAGCGCCTCATCGAGCGGTATGATAAAAATCCCAATGCGCACACGGCGGGTTTTGGCGATCGGTTGGCAAGCGAGATGAAATACCCCGAGTTGGTCTTTCACGACGAGGACTGTCAAAAGCGCACCTATCTGCGGGCGTTCGAGCGAGACGGAGAATTGCGCCGCCCCGACGTGGTGGTCATTGCCGCGGGGGACGACTATGCCGACGTGAGTATGGCCAACGCCATCATTCAGCGCATTGTGAACGACGCGGTATTGTACCCGCAACGTCGCGTGGATATCTTTGTCAACGTTTGGGACAACAACAACAACGACCTGATCATAAGCGGCGGCGGTCGGTGGAATGCCGACCATCGCGTGCTGACTTTCGACGACAAGAGCGGCCGTCGCTATATGACCGTGTACGTCGTGGGCAACAACGAAACCATCTACTGCTACCAAAATACGGTGGACGTGCGGCGCGAGGCCGAATTCAACTATCGCTACGACGGGCTGAACCTTTTGGCTGTAGAGAAAGACGGCGACGAAGGATTTGCGCGCGCCTTTCCCAATGCGATGCAATACCCGTATACCATCGACCTTGTTTCGGAGGAATATGTTCGGGATATGGCCAAATGGATATGTATTTTTATAGCCAAAGCCAAGGAATATGAGGCAAAGGCCGGCGATTTGGCGCCTCGTCGCAAATACGATTTGCTGGACCCGTGGCGCAAGGAATCCAACGCCATGGCGCAGCGCAACGCCGACCTCTATCGACGGTTGCTCGACTATTGGCAGGTGCCCGACAACCTGGCAACTGCCGACAGCGAGTTGCTGCGCCGATCGCTACGCCGCTACGCGCAGTTGTCGTGCATCGAGCACCAACGCTGGGTGCGACTGCACGCGGCGCACGGGTGGCTCTATCGCTATGCCGCCAATAAATACGAATTGGAAAGCCACCACAATTGCCTATTGCCCTATGCCGACGTCGATCGTAGCGCGATATTATACGATTTGGGCAACGTACTCTTGTCGTGGGTGTATGGCGCGAGCAAAAACGGCCCGACCGACTAAACGCAGGCCGAAGAGACCGCCATTGCTGCGTGCGTACAACGCGTCGGCGGTACGTGCTCGGGCAATATCATGGTAACTATCCGTGGTGGATTTTAGGGGGAAAAGATGGATTTAGAGCAATTTATCGGGGGCGACGAGAATGTACGCCGTAGCGTGGATCATATATTGGCGGCGTACCGCAAGTATGCGCCCGATCTCGAACTAAGGCCGAGTGCGTGGCTGGCGTTTTCTTGTTACATAGAGTATTGCTTGGTGTGCAAGTTTTTTGTGTCGAACGGTGTGCGAATGGTCAAGTTCACGGGATACGGCGCTTTGCCGCTGACGGAAGACGACGCGACGTACGACGAGCGTATCGCCTTGTCGTGGGCATATGCTCGGGCCAAAATGAGCGACGTCGAGCCATTGCGCGGCTTGGCCGAAACGTACCCCGAGGTGAAGCAAAGCTTCTATTTGCAAGATAACTACTTCCTTTCGCGGCTGGGCGAGGAATTCGACGACTGCTATTTGCCCGAACCGTGCGTTGCTCGATTGCATAAACTGATGCGCACTTTGGGGGTGTCGCAGGTCAAAGATCTGCGTCCCTACGACAAAGCCGCAATCATGCGCATTCCCGATGTGGGCAAGCACACTTTCGGCTATCTCAACGCCGCACTTGTCGAGCTGTACTATCAAAAGGTCGAGGCCGACGATCCGCGCTATTCTCTTTTGACCATACTCAACTTTGTGCCCTACGGCGCGCTGTGGTACTACGACGCCGTGTTTGCCGCAAGGCCCAAAGTCGCCGCATATTTGGCTTCCGTCGAGTATGACGAAAATCGGTTTGCCGTGGGTTCGATAGGGTATTTGCTTTGCACCCATTTCAAAACGGGCACGACAAATCGCCGTCGCAAGCGCAAAGACGACTTTGTCGACGGCACACGTTTGGGCAAAGAGCAGTTGGCATATAACTTTGTCGAAAACGTAGACGCCATTGTGGAGGCGTATACCCAAAACGAGCGGGCGTTTGTCTCTCTCTGCGACCAATGGACCAATGCGGTAGTGGCCGCGCTACGCGCCGTGCGCGCGACCGGGGCGGCGATGCGCGTGGATATCGCTTGCAGTTACTACGGCTTTGGCGAGTCGGCGGCCGCATCGCTTCGCGAGGTGAGCGTCAAGTTCGGCAGGTCGACGCAAGGCGTGCGCAACGCGTGCGACCGTGCCCTACTGGAGGCGCACGCCATGCTTTGGGGGTTGCCGGAGTATGCCCAACAGTCCGCCGAGTACCAAAAGATAATAGACGATATATGCCGCAACGGACTGGAAGCGTTTTGCGTGTATCTGGCGCTGTCTTTCGGCAAAAAACGTGTGGAAGCGTTTTGCTTGGTAACGCTGGGCCTAACGGCCTTGCCCAACGCCGACAGCGTGTCGCAGGCCGTGGCGCGCATAAAGGAGCAAAGAAAACGCGTCGAGAAAGAGGCCAAACGCACCGCCAAAAATCAGGAGCGCCCCCAACGCATACAGACCCCCGACCGGCCGACGCTTTTGCGTAAAAAGGTCGTTTTGCCGCATGGCGGCACCGCCGACTTTATCGTCGACGAAAACGGTCGAATCCAAACGGATGCGGTACTGTTTGAAAAGCTGCGCCAAGCACGGCGAGAATTGGCCGAGTTCTACAACTGCCAGCTCTATTTTATTTATTCCAACGCGCAGCTTGTGGCCTTGGCGACGTACAAGCCGCAAACGATGGCCGAATACGTGGCGATCAAAGGGTTGGGCGAAAAGACGTGGGATAACAAGGGCATCGCGATGGTGCAAATCATCAAGGAGCATATGGGAGCCACGGCCGATCCCAACGAATGACGTTGGCGGACGGAGAACTCATTTTGTTCCGACCAACAGCTTGGAGCCTCCTAGACACAACCGCACGGCCTCTCGTCTGCTCATAAACTTGCCGTTGTCGGTATCTATCAGTTTCACATCTCTATACCCCAGCGCTTTCAGCTCGGCGACAAACGCCGCCATATCGCCGTATTTGCTTGCGGTAAATAGGTCGTGAATGGCAAATGATCCGCCCTTTTTGAGGGTGCGCAACGTTTCGAGCAGGATCGCTTGTCTGTCCTTACTCGGTATATTGTGGTAGACGTAGTTGCTGCACACCGCGTCAAAGGTTTCGTCCGCGAAGGGTAGTGCCGTCGCGTCCCCTTGTGCAAAAACGGTATTTGTTACGCCCTCGGCTTTGGCGTTTTGTTCACATAATTTTCGAGAAAACGAGGCGTACTCTTTGCCCCAACGGTCAACGCCCACTACGGTGCAATGCGGGTTGCGTTTGGCGACGGCTATGCTCAATGCACCGCTGCCGCACCCGACGTCAAGGCAAGTTCCGCCGATGGGAACGCTTACATAACTTGCCGTCCCCTCTATGATATCTTTGGATAGTTTTCGTTTGCCGTCGTACGAAAAGGCGTTGTGCCATATAGACATATACAGGCTTATGTCGCACAATATCGCCGTCGCTACGGCGCAAACGGCAAACAGAGCGATGGCCCATACGCGGGCCCCTGCAAACCCCACCGCGGCAAAGGCGGCGGTCGCACCGAGGGCAACGCCCGTACCCGCCCAAAAGCCCACCACCATTCCGGTGGGCACCCAGTTTTTGTAATTCGGTTTCATCAACGTAATCTCCTCATTGTTGTTTTTATCAAAGATAAGCCTGCTGTGATCAGCCAAAGCATATCTTTGCACCACCGTCAGCCGTTCCGTTTTTCGCCCGCCGTCATCGACCGCGCTCCGCTATCGGTTTTTTTGCCAACACGGCTATCCACGGTTTTTTCTCGTGATGAATTGTTTTTACGATCTCGAAGCCCGCTTTTTCAAGCGCCGCACATATCTCGTCCGTCGTATAGACCTTCATGCCATCGATGATCTTTTCATATTTTTTGCCGGTTTCATCCAATCCGTCGGACTCGTTTGTGACAAGAAACAGTCCACCCTGCCGTAGGATGCCGTAAACGTTTGCAAAGCAGGTTTCCAGCCCGGGCCAAAAATAGACCGTTTCAAATGCCGTGGCAAGATCGTATTCGCCTGCGGTCGGATCGAGTCGGCTGACGTCGCCTTGTCGTATCTCGCACCGATCCCCGAATTTCCGATTGTGCTTTTTGGCCGTTGCGACGGATACGGCGGAATAGTCCACGCCCGTAACGCGCGCGGCGGGATAGCGCCGCAAGAGTTCGCCCGCGTTTCGCCCACCGCCGCAACCGAGGTCTACTATGCGGCCGAAATCGTCGCCACCCAGCAAGGAAAGCCCGAAGTTTGCGAGCATTGCGGGTGCGCCGCCGTTCATTCCCTTGACCATCACTTTGCCCAAAAAGCCTTGCGGCTTTCTCGTTTGATTCAAAATCTTTTTCAAAATCGCCATATCAAATCCCTCTTTTGCTTATTTGGCGTAGGGGCTTGTTTCAAACCCGATCTCCGCGGCGCGCTCCTTGCTCATCAGGTAAAAATTGCATTCGTCGTCGCCGTAATCTAAGGTCTTGGTGCGATCAAGCACCGCGCCCTGCATCTCGAAATTCGATCTTTACTATTTGCATTTGCATCAACCCGTCGGCGATCTTTGCCATCAAACGGAATAGTTTCGGTACGGATCTATCTTTTAGGTCGTTGTAGCCGAGCATATAGCCTTTGCTTGATACCGTCGCGTTTTCGAGCCAAGGCGCGAGGTCTTTTTTTATGTCCGACACGCAGAAATAGTCGGCAATCGACGTGATGCCGGCCTCTTTTACCCAGGTCTTCAACATGATTTTCACCGCTCGTTTGTTCGCCGCGTCAAAACAGAGCCTGCCGCCCTTGAAGCGCTTTGCCATTTTTGCAAAAAGCATTTGTATATCTTCGGTTTTGAAATAATAGAACACACCCGC
>CAMPCZ010000063.1 GCA_946648015.1 uncultured Clostridia bacterium | reverse complement strand
ACAAGAGAATCCTGCCAGACCGGATACGTCCATTGCCGAAGCGATAGAGGAAACTACGCGCTCGTATGCCCAAAAACTCATTGCCAAAGGCAACGTGTCGGTCAACGGCCGCGTTGTGACCAAGAGCGGGTATGCGCTGGCGGCAGGGGATACCGTTTGCGTGCGGTACGAGTCGCCCGTAACCTTGTCGGTGGCGGCAGAGGATATACCTATCGAAATCGTATATGAAGACGATGATATGTTGGTCGTCAACAAACAGCAGGGACTGGTGGTGCACCCCTCTGTAGGTACGCCTTCCGGCACATTGGTCAACGCATTGATGAACGTGCGCGACAAGTTCAGTTCTATCAACGGCGTGGTGCGCCCCGGCATCGTGCATCGTCTGGACAAAAACACGTCGGGTCTACTGGTGGTGGCCAAAAACGACCGTGCGCACCTGTCGTTGGCGGCACAAATCGCCACCAAAGAGGCAAAGCGTTTCTATATGGCTTTGGTGGATGGCAACATCAAGGAGGACGAGGGCATTATCGACGCGCCCATTGGACGCAATCCTAAAGATCGCAAGCAGATGGCCGTTGTAGACGGCGCGCGCAACGCCACAACGCTGTGGCAAGTGGTGGAACGGTTTGGCCAATATACCTTGGTGCGTTTCGAGCTGAAAACGGGGCGCACACACCAGATACGCGTGCACGCCAAATATATGCGGCACCCTGTGGTGGGCGACGACGTATACGGCGGTAGCAACAAGTTTGGGTTGTCGGGGCAACTGTTGACGGCCTATAGGCTGGAACTGAGGCAACCTACCACCCAAGAACCGCTTGCATTCGAGGTGCCGTTGCCCGACTACTTCACGCGCGTACTCAACAAATTGCGCGCGCACGCGTAGCCTTATGTCCCCTATCAAATTTATTTATAACAATGAAATAAAAAATGTTTGACAGCAGCACGGGGGTGTGCTAATATGATTACAACAACGCAAGTCTTTAAGTTGATGCGAGACGTCGACAAGGCAAGTAATATAAGGGTTATACTACGGTCTTGTCGCATACAAGGCCGTTTTTTTGAGGTATGAAGTTTAAGTCGATTTTGCTTGACGAATCAATTGTAACGCGCACGATGACGCGCTTGTCTTTTGAAATAGTCGAAAAGTCGAATGATCTCGAAAACGTGGTCTTGGTGGGTATACGTACCCGCGGTGTGCCCCTTGCCACGCAAATTTGCGACCGCATTGCCCTCAGCAGCGGCGTGCAGTTGCCCCTTGGCGAGTTGGATATCACCTTGTATCGCGACGACCTTTCGACAGTTGCCGACTTGCCCGTGGTGTCCAGCTCCCATATCGATTTCGATATCAACAGCAAAGACGTTGTTTTGGTAGACGACGTGCTTTACACGGGGCGCACGGTGCGTGCCGCAATAGACGCGTTGTTTGCCCTTGGGCGTCCTAATACCATCAAATTGGCCGTGTTGGTAGACCGTGGACACCGCGAGTTGCCTATTCGAGCCGACTTTGTAGGCAAAAACATACCCACCAGCAAAAGAGAAGTGGTGTGCGTGCATTGTCAAGAGGTCGATGGTAAGTGCGACGTAGAGTTGTACGAACTCGAGTAGGGATTGATATAGCAAACTTTACAAAAGGAGATATTTTGTATGAAAATGATTTACAACGTCGAAGACAAGCCGGCATGGTCCAAACTGCTGGTATACGCCTTCCAACAAGTGCTCGCCATCATGGCCGCCACGATCGCGGTGCCTACCATCATCGGTTTGCCCACCCAGATCCCTGCCGCCATCTTGGGCGCAGGTATCGGTACTATCGTGTACTTGCTGTTCACGAAGTTCAAGAGCCCTGTGTGTATCAGTAGCTCCTTCGCCTTCCTCAGTTCGCTGGGTGTGGCGCTTGCGTTCGGCTACTTCGGTATCATCGTAGGTGGTATCTTGGCAGGTTTGGTGTACGTCGTCATCGCCTTGGTCATTCACTTCGCGGGTACCAAATGGGTCAGCAAATTGATGCCTCCCGTCATCATCGGACCCACCGTTGCCTTGATTGGTTTGTCCCTTGCCGGTGCCGCTATGGGCGACATCGTCAAAGCGAACGCTTCGGTTGCCAACGGCGGCTACAACCTGGTAGGTTTGTTCTGCGGCTTGGTTACCTTCGTTACCATCATCATCTGCTCCATACAAAAGAAACGCAAAGGTTTGCGTCTTATCCCCTTCATCATTGGTATCGGCGTCGGTTATCTGTGCGCGCTTATCTTCACCCTCATCGGTTGGGGCGCTCACGCCGACTACTTGATGGTGCTCGACTGGAGCCCCATCGTCAACAACTTCAGCCCCGTTACCTTTACCTCTTTCCTTGATTATCCTCACTTCGCTTTGGTGGAGGGCATCAAAGAGTTGGTCCATGGCAACGTCAGCGAAGCCATCTTGGCTGCCAACCCCAACGCTACCTTGCTCACCTGGGCAGGCTTCGGCGAAATCGCGTTGGCCTTTATCCCTGTGGCGTTGGTCGTCTTTGCCGAGCATATTGCCGACCACAAAAACTTGGGTAGCATCATCGACCGCGACTTGGTCGAGGGCGAGCCGGGCCTCGAGCGTACCTTGCTCGGTGATGGCGTAGGCTCTATCGCCGGTACCGTCTTCGGTATCTGCCCCAACACCACCTATGGTGAGTCTGTCGGCTGCGTAGCCATCACTCGCAATGCCTCGGTGCGTACCATCTTCGTGGCGGCCTGTATGTGCATCGTGCTGTCCTTCGTCAAACCCTTGATGGTCATTTTGCAAACCATTCCCAGCGCAGTGATGGGCGGCGTATGCCTCACCCTCTACGGCTTCATCGCCGTCAGCGGTCTCAAGATGTTCAAGGATATTGACCTCGGCGAGAACAAAAACCTCTTCACCGTGTCGGCCATCCTCATCGCGGGCATCGGCGGCTTGAGCATTCAAATCCCCTATGCCATCAATGACCAAGGCACCGTGAGCAAAGTGATCACCATCACTTCCATCGCCACCGCACTGGTACTGGGCATCGTTACCTATGCCATCTGCAACGCCATCGAAAAGAAAGAGAAGAATATCAAAGACGATGACGAAGCCGAAAGTTTGCTGGCCGCGCCCATCGAGGCGGATAGCACCTACGACGTAGGCGAAACCAAAAACGACTAGTAATACAACAGATAATCAGGCTCGGCAACTGCCGAGCCTTTTATTTTGCGTCGTTGGACCCTGTTCACAAATCATTCGTATCAAAGCGAGGGATATGTATGTTGAAAATCTTTTGTATACCTACGAGTGGTGCCGACATACTATGCTTATGGAAAACGCAAATAGACAAGAAATGAACGTTAGCAACCGAATGCCCGTACTTGTTATTGGCATTCTCATGACCATCGCTTCGGTGATTTTGTTTGCCATTGGGTATTCCACTTCGGCTCGCGCGGGTCTTTGGATAGCGGCCGTTGTGGTGGGCGTCATTGCTTCGGCAATGCTTGCGGTGTCTGCCTATTCTTCTATGGGCGCGTACCGCTTGGCGGCTCTGTTCTTTATGGCGGTACAAATCGTGTTTATCACCATCATCGCTACGATGTATTTCGGCGGTATGACCAATACCAATATAGCATAGCCGAAACAAGCAACAAAAATAGCCGCAATCAAGGATTGCCGCTATTTTGTTGCAATAACTCAGGCGTGATACAGTCGATCGGTCTCGTATTTGGGCTCGCAAGTAAGGTTGATGCCCAAACTTTTGAAGGTTTTGACATCCGAACTGCTAACGATAACGGAGCAGTGCGCTTCGCAACCTTTGAGTTTGTCCAACTGTTTAAGGGCGTGTTTTGCCACGGGATTGGTGGCGGCACAGATAGCCAGCGCCATCAATACTTCTTTGGCGTGCAAGCGGGGATTGCGCGAGCCGAAGCTGTTGATCTTGAGTTGTTGTATGGGTTGTATGACAATTTCGGATATGATATCTTGCTCATCGGGTATTTTGGCCAATTTTTTGAGGGCATTCATCAATACGCCCGCACATGCTCCCATATAGTCGCTGGTACGACCCACTACGATAGAGCCGTCGGGCATCTGCAACGAGGCGCCCGGGGCTCCCGTTTGCGTTTCTTTGTCGAGCGCCGGCTGAACTACGGCGCGGTCGCCGGTGGATACGTTGAGCGCCTTCATCAACAATTCCAATTTGCCTACCGTCGCACTGGTGGCGCGACCGAGTTTGCAATCCACCATGCCTTGGTAATAGCGGCGAATCACCTCTTGGGTTGCCGCCTCGCACACGACTTCGTCGTTTGCAATGCAATATCCGGCCATATTCACGCCCATATCGGTGGGTGATTCGTAGGGGCTCTCGCCGTAGATCTGGTTAAACATACTGTTGAGCACAGGGAAAATCTCTATGTCGCGGTTGTAGTTGACTGCCTTTACGCCGTGCGCGTCCAGGTGGAATGGATCGATCATATTCACGTCGTTAAGGTCGGCTGTGGCTGCCTCGTAGGCGATGTTTACGGGGTGTTTGAGGGGCAAGTTCCAAACCGGGAAAGTCTCGAACTTGGCATAGCCCGACTTGATGCCGCGGCAGTTGTCGTGGTAGATCTGCGATAGGCAGGTAGCCATTTTGCCGCTGCCGGGGCCGGGTGCCGTTACGACGATGAGGGGACGGCTTGTTTCGATGTATTCGTTGCGACCAAAGCCCGCCTCACTGACGATATTGACGATGTCGTGCGGGTATCCCGCAATGTTGTAGTGGTGGTATACGCGTATATTTTGCGCCAGCACCTTTTTCTCAAAGTTGACGGCTTTGCGTTGCTCGTTGTAGCGTGTGAGCACCACGCTGCCGACGTATAGGCCGACCTCGCGGAATTGGTCTATCAGGCGTAGAACGTCCAAATCGTAGGTTATGCCCAAATCTCCTCTGATTTTGTTGCGCTCGATATCATCGGCATTGATGGCAATGACGATTTCGGCTTGGTCTTTGAGTTGCAACAACATTTGCAACTTGCTGTCGGGTTTGAAACCCGGCAAAACGCGCGAGGCATGGTAGTCGTCAAATAGCTTACCGCCAAACTCCAAGTAGAGTTTGGAACCAAATAGGCCAATGCGCTTGCGAATGTGTTCGGATTGCATTTCCAAGTACTTTTGATTGTCAAAACCTTTCTTCATACGTTCACCTCACTTTTAGAAAAAATACCCTCTCATTATAGACTTTTCGGTTTTTTGCTGTCAATGTCACGAGGGATTTTACATATATTATTTATCATAATATTGGCGCAACAAAATACTTATATCGCAAGATATAGACTGTGACAAACAATATATTGGGGTATATGATAGCAATTTTCGGTTTTGGCAAAATGGGAAAAACGGTAGTGGCGCAACTGGAAGAAAAATGTTTGGTGATAGAGCCGAACCGGTCTCTATGGCAGGAGGACGGCAATTTGTACGTTTGTTCGCCCAACGAGTCGAGCGTTCGACCGGACGTGATCATAGATTTTTCGCGCCACGACGCCATTGGCATAGTATGCGACTATGCCCGGGGGCACCGAGTGCCCTTGGTGGTGGCCACAACGGGCCATACCCGCGAGGAGCAAGAGCGCATACGCCAATGCGCCGCAGTTGTGCCGGTGTATTGGGCTGCAAACGTGGCGTATGGTATGCTTCATTTTGCCAACGCTTGCGCTTCGCTTGCCGCAAGTATGCCTGAGGCCGATATCGAGATAAAAGAAATACACCGCCAAGACAAATTGGACCGTCCGTCGGGGACTGCGTTGTATCTGGCAGATAGAATGCGTAAAGCGCGCGCGTGTAGTACTATGGGCAAGCAGAGTCGCAACGAAATATCCATACGATCGGTGCGAGAAGGGGATGTAAAAGGGACGCATATCGTGCGATATGGGTTGCAAGGCGAATGTATAACGCTCACGCACCGAGCCTTGTCGCGCGATATATTCGCCAAAGGTGCATTGTCGGCGGCAAAATGGATAATCGACCAACCGGCGGGTTTATATGGTTTGGAGCATAGGAGTGATATATGAATTTTATCAAAATGCAAGCGTGCGGCAACGACTATATCTATTTTGATTGCCGCAAGGATAGTAGCGTATATGATAAGGCCGCCGCGCCCGACTGGATAAGCAAAATTTGCGACCGCCATTTCGGCATAGGTGCAGACGGCATCGTGCTGTTGGACGATGTGGACGGATTGCGAATGACCATGTACAATGCCGACGGGTCGAGAGGTAAAACGTGCGGCAACGCTTTGCGATCGCTGGCGTTGTATTTGGACTGTGTGGATCAAGCGGCATTTCCTTTGCATATACGCACCGACGTAGGGCACGCCAAAATCGAAAAGAAGTCGGCGGGAATGTATCGTGTGGCAATGGGGCGCGCCCGTATGACGGGCATGGCCGAAACAGACGACGGCACCCCCTATCACATTGTGGACGTAGGCAATTTGCACTCGGTTTGTTTCGGCCGGGAGCAAGACGTCGTGCAACTGGCCGAGCGCGTGCATAGACACTATGGATTAGGCGACTTGAACGTGGAGCAATATAGTGAGCAGGGGGAGCGCCGACTGGCAATGCAGGTATGCGAGATAGGCACCGGCCACACGTTAGGGTGCGGTAGCGGTGCGTGCGCCGTGGCGTTTGACGCTTGCTATAGGGGTATATGTACCTACGGCCTGCCCATTGCCATAGAGATGGAAGGCGGTACGGTGGAGGTAGAGTGCCACAAAAACGGGGCTGTTTGGCTGACAGGCGACGCAGCTATCGTCTTCGAGGGGAATATAGATGATAAATAACGTAGAATTGTTGCAAGAAAAGCAGTATTTGTTTCGGCAGATGGACGACGCACTTCGTGCATTCCGCCAACAAAACCCACAAGCGGATATTATCAATATGGGCATAGGTGACGTGGTGGAGCCATTGGCGCCCGTAGTTGTACGCGCAATACGCCAAGCAGCCCAAGACATGGGCGACACGGCGAGGTTTAGGGGATATCCGCCCACTGCCGGGTATGAATTTGCGCGACAAGCCGTAGCGCAGTACTATGCCGATATGGGCATAGATGTTCGCTTGCTGTCCATTGGTATAGGTAGCGGCGCCAAGGACGAGTTGGGTATATGGAGCCGCATATTCGATCCTTCGGTGCCCGCTTTGATAGCGTCGCCGTGCTATCCGGCCTACGTAGACGTTGCGCACTTGCATGGTAGGCGAGTGGTGTATGCCTATGCCGCGGAAGCGCATAGTTTGCCCTTGCCGCAAGACATTGCCAAGGGACAATACCTCGTATATCTGTGTTCGCCCAACAATCCCACGGGCGCTTGCTATACCCAAGCCGAGTTGCAAGCGTGGGTCGATTATGCTTGCGATACGGGCTCGGTTCTCTTGTTTGACGCGGCGTATGCGGCGTTTGCCTATCCATATAGCATTTTTTCTTGCCGCAATGCGGAGTATTGCTGTATAGAAATAGGCACGTTGTCCAAGAGCGCTTCGTTCAGCGGAATGCGGTTTGGTTGGAGCACAGTAGGCGCAAAACTGCAAAGCGGAATTGCCATGCGCGCCTATATTAAGTACAAGTCTTACATGACGAACGGCGTCAGTTACATAGTGCAAAGAGCAGGCGAAGCCGCGCTTTCAAAGGAGGGAATGACCTATTCGCATACCGTAATAGAAGGGTACAAGCAAAAGGCCTCTAGACTTGCGGACGCATTGGCTTTTTGGGGGTTGCAATGTAACGTCGGGCCGTACGTTTGGGTGAAAGTGCCCAACAAAATATCGGCTGATCCGTTTGGTATTGTACTGAAAAACGCGCATATCGTCGTAACGGACGGACGCGGGTTTGGCGCCAAAGGGGAGGGTTATATGCGGCTTAGCGTGTTTGCCTTGGGCAGTAGGGTAGAGGAAGCCATAGATAGATTGGCCTCGGTGTTGCTATAGCGCTACAGCAGAAAGTAGAGTAGTAGGGTAGCAACGGCGGTGGTTGCAAAATTGGAAATAAGGTTGACGTTGCCGTTGCTGAAAAACCTATACCCTGCGGCGTGTTGGGTCGGCCTGGAGCAATGGGCGGTACATTCGCAAATGGCCCCGCAAACCGTGCACCGTTCTTTGTGTTGTAAGGTAGACCCCAATATGCTATCCAGTAGCATACCCGCAAAGGGTAGGAGAGCCACCGCCAACAGATGCCAACCCCACCCGTATATTGCGCCGAAAACCACTGCCGAAACGATGGAAACTATCAATCCCGCTATGGTGCCGACAAGGCTAACGCCACCCGATAAACCCTTTTCGATGGGTTTGCCGCTAACGATATTGCGCACTGTTTTGGCATACGCTGTGCCGACGACCCCCGCAAAGCTATCCACCAGCGATTCGGTGATGGAAACGACGTAGACGAGCAACAAAAACGTGCGCTCCGTCAAGTAGTAGGCGAGTATGGCGACAAAGGCCCATAGTCCGTTTTGTATGATTTGTTTTAGGGTGCGCGTTTCTTTATAACGGCTATGTTTGACAACGTGTTCGACTGTGTAAACGACAGCGTACGCGATCAGAATAAAAAGAAATGCGAATTTTCCGCCCAAATAGGCGATAGCGGTAAGCATGACGCCGGCCGTTGCCGAGGCGATTGGAGTAAAGGAGCGAGTATGATAGCATACGGTAGCCAAAACAAACCCCGTAAACGCGGCAAATACCATAAACTCGGCAGACTGGTCAATATAAAGCATATATGCCCATACGAAACACCATAGGCAAACGAAAAGGTTGTCCGTGCCATGCGCGGATAGCACTTCGGCAAGGGCGCAGATGGCGGCGAGCGCCACAACGTATTGCCAGCGTAGGGGGTAGCCAAGCAGCAGGGATAGCGCAATTTGCGCCGCAAACGAAAAGATGAAGCAGCCGATTACGCCCCAAAGAGACTTGCCGAAAACGGCTACGCGCGGTTTGCAGTATTGGCCCATCAAAGCCGCCGCGGCGTCGCCAAAGGATAGGCATACTACGGCTATGCCGAAGGGGTACATCAGTTGTCCGTTGAGTGCAGTGGCTATGCTCATGCCCGTCATTGCAACGGCATAGTATATGGTGCCCAAGTGGTTGCCTTTTTCGCGCTCGATGGACTTGAAAACGTTAAATTTGTACGAAACAAGGTTGACTATGATAAAGCTGGCGGGTATCCCCACAATTTGCCAAGTGTCGTAAAAACAGTAGTATAACACCAGCCATTCCAAACCGATAAGGCAATGCAAAACCTTGCGCATTACCTCGCGCGATAGCCCGGTGCGCCTTGATAAACATTCGGCGATGCCAATCAGCACCGCCAAATATCCGTATCCTATTAGATAGCCCCAATAATTCATCAGTCAAGTTGGCCGGCAAAGTAGCGATTGATAAAATCAATGATCTTTGCATTCGCCTCTTGCGCCGCCGCACTTTTCCACGTAAGGGAGAAAGTGTGATTGTCGGCGTATTCGGTAGAGCCGTACATTTCGTGATACACGCCCACTTCATCCAGCTTTTCGTGCAAGCGGTTGTGTTGACCGCCGCAGAAGAAGTCTTGGTCTGCATAGACGATGAGGCATTTGGGGAAGCGCGCGTCTATGTAGTCGATGGTGGAGACCCTATCCATATATTCGTATTCGTCCAATTTGTCGGCGGAAATGCCGGCAAAATCCAAGCACACGCCGTTGGTAAGATTGAAAAGAACTTTTTG
>CAMPCZ010000062.1 GCA_946648015.1 uncultured Clostridia bacterium | reverse complement strand
GTGGTTGCGGCGTATTTGGCGCGCAACTCGGCGCTGCTCTTGGTAGCGTCCTGCGCCACGGCGAACGCCTTGCCCGTTTGGGCGCGTACCTCGGCGATGCGTTTGCCCAAAGTGGAGCAATCGCCCGAAAGCGTGGCCAACGTATTGATGAGTTTTTCTACGTTTTTGCCATAAAAATCGGCCTCGTTTTCATCCTCTATTTCGTTGGCGGTGGCTTGATACTCGTTCAGTTGCGACAACGCTTCTTGGTAGCGATCTTGCAAGGTGTTGATTTGCGTGATGAGGTCCTCGGCCTCGGCGTTGAGTTTGCCGATGAGGTCGGACGCGTCTTTGTAGCGTTTGGACTGCAACTTGTATTCTTTGACGTCGGGCTCGTTGTTAAACGCCAAATTGAGTTTGGCCATTTCGGCGTCGATGCTTGCATACTCCAACAATTTTTCGATATTCATACTTTCTCCTTCACCCGACGAAGCACGGGTTCTTTTGCGCGGAGGCATGGGCAACTACGCCTGCCTTCTGCAATACTTCAATGATTATTCTAACAAATATTTGCTCGCTCGTAAAGTGTCCGAAGCAAATTAGATGCCCCTTATTTTGCTCGACGTAGCGTAACTGATGGTGCTTCACTTCACCGGTCAGGTACACCAAACCGTTTTGGCAACAATAGGCAATGGTATCGTCGTCGGCGCCGGCACCCGTACACAACGCTCCACTGCTCAGCGTATCGTTCTCTCCTACTGCAAACGCCAACGGATCGTGCAACGTGGAGCGCACCTTTTCCAATAGTTTGCCCAAGGTGATAGGTTGCATACAAAACCGCACGGCAAATTCGTCTATTGCAAGCCGCCCCTCTATCGTGGCGCCCAAGGCTTGCGCCAAACGTTCGCTATTGCCGCCACTGCACTTGTCCACGTTGGTGTGTGCGGCGATATAATGGATATCGGCCTGCACCAATCGCATGACCAAGCGCGAGGTGTAGTCCGCAGCGACAACGGCAGATAGCGGCGACCAAATGGCGGGATGGTGGGTAACGATAAGGTTACATCCCAACGCCTTGGCCTCTTCTATCACGTCGAAGTCGAGGTCTACCGCCACCAAAACGCCGCTCACTTCTGCCTCGAAGTCGCCTACCTGCAATCCGCTGTGGTCAAAATCGGCCTGCGTATCAAAAGGCGCAAAACAATCTATAGCTCGATAGATGTCTTTTACTTTCATTGTGCATACTCCTTTAGACAGCGCAACTCGGCCGCCACTTTCGGGTCGCGGTTGCCAAGGGACAATAGGCGCTGCAATTTTTCGATACGTTGGCGACAATAGGCGGCAAAGTCGGGGTTGTCGCGATTGTCGGCGCCCACATACCAGTCGCCGCTGTCGGGCAAGGCGTCCACCGCGCGTTGCCAACCGTCCCCCAGCGTGGTGGCGTCGGCATCGGCGGTAGCGGCAATGGCCGTATACCAATGCCCACCGTCCTGCAAAACCAGATCCCGATCGATACGATAGCCCGCAAGTTTGAGATAGCGGCGCACGACGTCGACGTTTTTGTGCGGCACCAATACCAACCGTGGGGGGCAATAGGTGGCCAAGGCCAATATGCGCGCGGTTTCCATACCGCCCATACCCGCGATGACGGCCGTATCTACGCCGTCCTGAGCAGTGGCGGTCAATCCGTCCGCATGGCGCAGCACCAAAGCGACTTCGTATTCTGCGGCCAGCCGTTCGGCCTTAGCAAGCGAGGGAGCGCTGATATCCACGGCCACTGCACGTTGGGCAATGCCTTTGACGCACGCGCAAACGCACAGTTTGCCGTGGTCGCAGCCTACGTCTGCCAACGTGCCGGTGTGCCCGACCAAGTCGAGCGCCATTTGCAATCGCCTAGATAGGGCGGGCGCTCTCATCAGTTGCCCAAAAAGCCTTTGAGCTTGTCCTTGCGCTTGGGGTGGCGCAATTTGCGCAACGCTTTGGCCTCTATTTGACGAATACGCTCACGCGTAACGCCGAACTCTTGTCCCACTTCCTCCAAGGTACGCGCGCGATTGTCGTCCAAGCCGTAGCGCATACGGATCACCTTCTCCTCGCGCGGGGTAAGGGTGGCCAACACTGCCATGAGTTGTTCTTTGATCATAGATTGCTCGGCAAATTCGGAGGGTTGCGAGGCCGATGTATCCTCGATAAAGTCGCCGAGATGGCTATCCTCTTCTTCGCCGATGGGCGTTTCGAGACTGACGGGATCTTGCGCGGTGCGCTGTATCTCGATGATCTTTTCGGGCGTGGTGCCCATCTCCTCCGCTATCTCTTCGGGGGTGGGGTCGCGCCCCAATTTTTGGGTAAGATAGCGCGAAACGCGCGCCGTCTTGTTGATGGTTTCCACCATATGTACGGGTAAGCGAATGGTGCGCGCTTGGTCGGCCAATGCGCGGGTGATGGCTTGTTTGATCCACCACGTCGCATAGGTCGAAAACTTGAACCCTTTGGTATAGTCGAATTTGTCCACGGCCTTCATCAAGCCCAAGTTGCCCTCTTGTATCAAATCCAAAAACGCCATGCCGCGTCCGGTGTATTTCTTGGCAATGGACACGACCAAACGAAGGTTGGCCTCGCTCAGTTTGCGTTTGGCCTCCATATCGCCCTCGCTCATGGCTTTGGCCAAAGCACGCTCCTCGTCTTGGGTAAGCAAGGCGTAGCTGCCTATATCGCGCAGATACAATTTGACGGCGTCGTCTATGCTGACGTCGGTAACGATGCGCTCGATATTTTCGGGCTTGATATCGTCGTCGTCGGCTTGGTTGCTCACCTTTACGTTTTTGTTTTCCAACTCGCTGAAAACGTATTCGGCATCCTCGGCAAGATACTCGATCTGAGACATTTTGGCCAGTATATCCTCTTCGGATACGTAGCCCTTTGTCTCGGCTAGCGCCACGAGTTTTTCAACGATAGCGTCCAACACAACTTTTCTTTCTTGTTCCATTTTTCCTCCTATTTCGCCGCCAATTCGGCAGTCAATTTACCTATTTGTCTCAACAACAGTTGCTTCGTTTGATCGTCTTGGGTAGTTTTATACTCCTCTTTGAGCGCTTCTATTTGTTTTTTGAGGGATTGCTTTATGATACGGCGGCGGCTGTCCGCATACGCCTTTTGCAACTCCTCTTGGGGTGGCTCGGGCACGCCCAATACCGCCGTGGCCTCCCCCTCGTCTATGCCGATATGATAGATATTGGCCGGCAAAATGGCCACTTTGTTGACCATACAATCCAGCACAAAGTCGGCTATGGCTTGGTGCGCGGGCAGTTCGTAGTAGGTGGCGGGCAGCCAATCCTCGGTGTAGTCGGGGTGCACCAACATAAGCATAAGCATCATGCGGCACGCTTTGTAATAGTCGGCGTTTTCGCCGTTGTCAACGTCCGCATCGGTATTTTTGGCGATGGGGGGCGCCGTCGGCGTTTCCGCCCGACTTTGCGGCGCATGGGTGGCCGATTTTTTGAGCGCGTCCTTGGATACGGCCGTTTTTTCTACGATAAGGTCGAGATAGGCGTCCTGCTCCACCTCGTCCAGATCCGAAATGATACGCAGACACTCCTTGGCATACGCGCCCCTGGCGTCGGCAGACGTCAGGTCGTATTTTTGGCTGGCCCGCATTATCTTGTGTTCATACAAAGGCAACGCCTCGTCCAGGCAACGCTGATAGGCATCTTTGCCGCGCTGTCGTATGATCTCGTCGGGATCGAGCCCGTCGGGCAAGTTGACCACGCGCACTTCGAGCCCCGCTTTTTTGAGGATATCCAAACCGCGCATCGTGTTGCTTTGGCCGGCGGCGTCGCCGTCATAGCTGATATACACGCGGTCGACCATGCGTTTGATCATTGCCGCCTGCGCCTCTGTAAGCGCAGTACCCATAGAGGCAACTGCCGTCTCGAAGCCGGCCTCGACCAACGCGATGACGTCCATATAGCCCTCTACGATAATGAGGCTGTCCACCGCGTGTTTGAGCCGATATTTCTTGACGAAATTGAGCCCGTACAAGGTGCGATTTTTTTGAAACAACACCGTCTCGCGTGAATTTTTGTACTTGGCAACGCCCTCTTTTTTTTCGAGAACGCGTCCGCCAAAGGCAATGACGCGGCCTTGCTGATCGAAAATAGGAACGATGACGCGGTTTGCCAAAAAATCGTAGTGCTCGCCCTTCTCCTCATTGGTGCCGATAAGGGAACACTCGCTCATCTCGCGCAACGTATATCCTTTGTCGCGCAACTCGTTGATAAGGGCTTGTCCGCCCACCGAATACCCAACGCCGAATTTGCGCAAGGTCTCGGGGCGCAACCCGCGCGAAAGCATATAGGAACGCGCCTTTTCGTTGTGGGTAAAGTTGCGGTAATAGTGCAACGCTGCCTCGCGCATCATCTCATACAGGCGGTCGCGCTTTTTATACTGTTCGTTGTCTTTCGGCGTTTCGGGCACGGGCATACCCACCATGCGAGCCAAAAACTTGACGGCGTCCATAAACTCAAGCGACTCCGTCTTTTGCACCCAACTGATCACGTCGCCGCCCTCGTGGCAACCATAGCAATGGAAAAAGCCCCTGCGCTCGTCCACGGCAAAAGAGGGCGTCTTTTCGTGATGAAAAGGACAACACCCCCACCACAAATTGCCCTTGCGCGTCAACTGCACCGACGACGAAATAAGGGTAACGATATCTATTTTTGATTTGAGTTCGTCCAACCACTGGGGCGACAAACCCGAAAAACCTTTGTATTCCATTGCACTCCTTATATGACACTATTTATATAGCGCATTTTTTTACAAAATCCTCTTTTTTGGCTATTTCTTAATCGAATTTTAACATAACATACGGTATAACTTCACGTAGGCGTCAGTGTGCATCTCGGTATAGGCCACCTACATACGAAACCATGATACGACCGAAAACGATTTCGTGCATATTCTATGTCAACTATTTATGCAAGAATACTATCGTTGCCGATTATGCAAAAAATACTATCGTTGCCGATTTTATGGAAACAAAACACAACAATCAAGGTTATTGTTGACAAATATTACCGAATACTTGTCAACACGCCTGCATTCGATACAAGAAAACGGCCAAGCCCCACACGTATCGACAACCATAGACACAAAAAAACCCGCCTTGGCGGGTTTGGCTGCGTCGGTCAACTTCTTCCCTGTATGTACTCGCGCAACTTGTCAACGGCGCCGTTCAAAATGACGTTGACGCGCTGCCGCGATATGCCCAACGCATCGGCAATTTCTACCGTGCGCATAGGCACGTGTCCATACAAGCCGTAGGCGCGCACCAATACGTAGCGTTGCTTGGACGTAAGGCTCTTGATCGCGTCCAACAGCAGTGCTTTTTCTTCCGCGGCAATGACGTTGTGGTCGGGCGCGTCCTTTTCGTCGCTCAAAGAGGTCATCAGGGTAAACGCCTCGTCGTCGCCGTCGCCCAAAGGCGCGTCGAGCGACACGTCGGGTTTGCTGAGGTCTATCAGGCACTGGACGGTATCCAGCACGGCGGCGCGATCCACTTCGTCCAACTCGGCAAAGTCGGCATTGCGTTCCTTGGAGACGAAGAACGCCGCCACTTCGCCTATGGCCTCCTCTTGGGACTTGCCGCCGGCCAACGCCTTGTCGCGCATATCGCGCAATCGCTTGCTAAGCTTGATGGCATTGGTGCTGACGGTAACCGTATGCGAAAAGCGCATACGATAGGTATCCGCCTCTTTGATGATAAGAGGCTCGGCATAGGTGCGGAACTTTGACTTGGTCTCGTCGTAGCTCTCAAACAAATGCAACAACTGCATATTGGCATTTTGAATGAGCTCCATCAGCATACCCGAGGTATAGTAGTGCTTGTACACCGTGCGCGCGATCCAATAGAGCTGTGCGCTTATGTACATTTCGCGCGCGTTTTCATCGTGCGTTTCGCGGTAGCGGGCCAAAAGTTGCGCCTCCTCATCGGGGGTGCGATTGTAGTGAACGACGTCTTTGATATAAGCAATATAATCGTTGTATTCGGCAAACATACTCCCTCCTTGTAGTCTAGCATAAAGGCCGTATTCGTCATACCACGGATAAGCCGAAATGACAGCGCAAAAATGCTCCCGGTTGCGTTGCATAATCATATGCCCAATGAAAATTTGCTATAGGCGTTGCTCGCGACGTCCCCCATACCATACCTTAGACGCTCGAAGCCAATAAGCCGTGGAAAATAATAATAGACGATATTCGTCAAAAAAGCAATAGTTTTTGTAAAATTTTCCAAAAAAATTTTTCGCTCGGTTTTTTGAACTCAAAGAAGACGATTTGACGGGTATTCTTGCCTAAACCCCGCCAACAACAAAAAAAACGGCGCTGAAAAGCGCCGTTTTACGCATAGGTATTATTCGATTTCAAACGCTACGGCCTCGTAGGGGCGCAACTTGCAATCCGCAAGGGGTATTTCGCCCTCGTAGTTGTGGAACAACACCTTCGAGGAGCGATGCGCCAACTCTTTGGGCATACGGAACCGGGCGGGTTTGTCGAAGTAGTTGGCCACCACAACGTAGCGCTTGCCATTGTAGTTGCGCTCGTAGCACCACACGCGTTTGTCTTTGGGCAAATAGCAGCGGTAGGAGCCCTTGCCGATGATTTCGTTGCCGTGGCGGAAGTGATTGATGGCTTGGTAGAAATACCATATACTATCCTTATCGGCCAACTCTTCTTCGACGTTGATCTCGGTATAATTGGGATTGACGTCCATCCAAGGCGTACCCGTGGTGAACCCGGCGTTGGGGCCTGCCGACCATTGCATAGGCGCACGCGCATGGTCGCGTGCCTTTTTGTTGAGCGCCCAGCGAACGATGGGCTTGAGCGGAGCAAACTTTTTGGCTATGTCGTATATTTGAATGGACACCACGTCTTTGTATTGCTCGGGCTTGAGGTCCTCGAAGTTGGTCATTCCGATCTCCTGCCCTTGGTATATGTAGGGAGTGCCACGCAAAAAGTTGATGGTGATGGCCAACATTTTGGCTACCTGCTTGCGATATTCCAACTTGCCATAGCGCGGCAAACTGCGCGGATAATCGTGATTTTCGATATACAAACTATTCCAGCAAGTTTGGGGCAACGCTTGCCAGTTGGAAAAGATCTCCTTCCACTTGACAAGGTTGAACTTTTTGGGCACGGTGGTCAAGAAAGAGTCTACCTGCGTTTGGTGCTCGAAGGTAAACACGCAGTCAAGCTCCTCTTTGCTTTCATCTACGGCGTCGAAGGCGTTTTTTACGGTAATTCCCTGCGCCTCGCCTACTATCATCGTATCGTAACGCGACCAACTGTTTTGGTTGAGCTCGTGTATATAGCGGTGATAGTTGGGACCTATCACAAAATGCTCGTCGCCGCAAACGGCGGGATTGAACTTGCCATTGGGGAAGCGTTGATCCTTGCTGATGTAGGTGATGACGTCGCACCGAAACCCATCCACACCCTTGTCGAACCAATAGTTGCAAATATCCGCCACCTCCTGGCGCACCTTGGGGTTGTCCCAATTGAGGTCGGGTTGCTTTTTGTGGAAAAGGTGCAAATAGAATTCGCCCGTGGTCTCGTCATATTCCCACGCCGAGCCCGTAAAGCGCGAAGTCCAATTGTTGGGCGGTTTTTTGCCGTCCTTGCCGCGCCCTTTGCGCCAAATATAGTAGTCACGATAGGGGTTATCCTTGGACGAGCGGCTTTGTTTGAACCATTCGTGCTCGTCGCTGGTGTGGTTGACGACCAGATCCATCACCAATCGTATGCCGCGCTGGTGCATACCGTCTATCATGCGCTGCCAATCTTCCAACGTGCCGAATTCGTCCATAATATCGCGGTAGTCGCTGATATCGTAGCCGTTGTCGGCATTGGGCGACTTGTAGCAAGGCGAAAGCCACACGCACGTTACGCCCAAATCCTTGAGATAGTCAAGCTTGCTGATGATGCCGGGGATGTCGCCCACGCCATCGCCATTACTATCACAAAAACTGCGCGGATAAATCTGATAAATGACCGCGTCTTTGTACCAACGAGTTTTAACGGTATTGTCTGTCATAATGGCTCCTTTTGTGCGATTTACTATTATTTTACACGCAAATTGTGCAAATTGCAATAGCAAACCAAATCTTTACAGCCGACAATTTCAAAAATGCAGGCGGTTGATGCCCAATATATCGTCGTATTGGCGCTCTACCTTGCCCGCTATGCGGCGCACGAACAATTCGGCCGTAAGAGATACTCTGCCCTCAAAAAGATGTCCGCCCACCACCATGCCGGCGTCGTTGGTAGCCGTCACGTGAAGGTGAGCGTAGGGCGCACCGTCTTTGGTGGTCAAGTTGCCCACGATGGCGTTGATCTCGTGGTTGCGGGTGTATTGCAAGCGATTGTAGTCGCCTTGTTCCAAATCGAACACGCCCACATCCAAAAGATCCACCGCTCCGATACCTTGCACGGTAGCAAGCGTTATGCCCTCGCTCGAGGCCACGCTCAATAGGCTTTGCACGACGCAGTCGCCTTTGTCCAGGCGCACTACGACCGTATCGTCAAAAACTCTGTATTCCATATTTCCTCTCCTTGACGGCTCTTACCGTCGCATTCGATGTCCGCCCAACTACGCGGACGTATTCAAGTATTATCCCCTACGCAAGCCGAGGGCGCTCAAGCAGTAGCGCCCGTATCCCTCTTGCCGTCCGCCCCTCGGGGTCGTCGAAGTGATTGCCGGGCTCGGCACGATACGCCACCTCTGCGCCCGCTCTTTGCAAAAGCATACGCATTTGTTCCAAACATTCTCCTACCACAGCGAGCGTGGGATCCTTGGCTTTGCACTCGGCGTCGCCCAACGAAAGATACACCCTATCGGGCACGCGTACCGGCGCCGACTCCTCAACGTACTCGGTAAACCCCCAATACCACACCGAGGGTGACATGGCCGCAACGCGGTCAAACAGTTTTGTTTGCCACACGCAATACAGCGCAAACAACCCCGCCAACGAGTAGCCTGCAATGCCGCGCCACAGCGGTGCGGCGGCAAGCATACGTTCCACCCGAGGCACGATGGATTGCGCGAGCACTCGCAGGTATTCGTCGGCCTTGCCGCCAAAGGGCTCTGCCCTACGGCGCAACGCGGGGCCGGGCCACGGAGTAAGATCGTCATTCCAACTGCCGACAGCCACCTCCACCAACACAAAGTCGGCGCACTCATGCTGCAAGCACTGCCTCCATATCTCGACCCCTTCGCCCGCGATGGTGCTAAGATACACCACAGGCAAGGGTTTGGAAGAGGCAATATTGCCATACACCTTCACCTCGTGGCCGCTTTGGCCAAACGATATACACCATTTGTCGGCAAATCCGTCTTTCATTCTTCCAAATAAAACGTGCAACTGCTCATACGACGGCGCCTAAGGTGCAGTCGGCGCCCGTCTTCCATCACGTAGACGTACCCATCGCGGTAGGCGCAATGCGAACAATCGCCCCCTACGTGCGCTTGCATGGGACAATGGCGCAGCGTCATATAGGGCATAGAAGTCGTTACGACGGGTAGCCCCAAAGCCGCCGCGCTATACCTATTATATATATTGAGGCCACCCCCCACCAGCACGTCCGCCGCGCCCAATTTCAGAGCAAAGTAGTTATTGGCCACTACGCCTATAGCCGCAGACCGCACCACACGGCGAAGATAGGCCACGTCCTCTTGCAATGCAAAGTTGGGCACGTCCAAATAGGGCCGTACTCCATTCGCCCGACAGGCCTCGGCAAAGGCACACACGTCGGCCTCCTCTAAGTCGTCGGGGCTATATATCACCACAGGCGCGGACGGCAACCTATCCCACGAACGCACCAGGGCGAAGTCGGCAACGGTTGCGGTTGGCGCGCAGTCGGGCAGCACGAAGGACGGCAAGTCGCGTCGATAGCATTCCGTCATCGCCGCATACAGCGCGGCATACACGTCGCGCCGCCACTCGTTCAGGGCGCGTTTCGGCAAAAACACTGCGTCCATTACATCAAAGGTAAGCGTAGCCTCAAAAAACTCGCTTTTGTCGAAATTGGC
>CAMPCZ010000061.1 GCA_946648015.1 uncultured Clostridia bacterium | reverse complement strand
TGCGGTGGATCTTGCGCGCGGGTGCGCGTTTTCATATATTTTATTGCGCATGGTAGCAGGCGAGCCCGCCCCTGCAAGCGGCTTAGACCGACCTTGCTATTCCGCCGTTTCTTCGCCGTCCGCGGCGACCGATTTGGTCTTCCACTGGCGCATGATGAGGAACTTGTTGCCCAAGAAGTTGATGATCACGGCGGAGACGCCGCCGGTTACCAAGCCGGCCATGTTGAATAGGAATGCGAGGAAGCCGTCCGCGTCGGGCTTGGCGTCCCAGCAAGATTTGGTGATGATGCCGCCCAGGAAGGTCTGCATCAGAATGATGAGCAGGGCGAGAATGGCATACGCCACCGCGCGGAAAGCGATGTGGTCGTTGATGCGGAAGGTGGACTTGCGGTTGAGGACAAAAGTCAGCACCTGACCGGCAACCGAACCCACCAAAAAGCCGATGAATTCGGCGGTGCTGTCGTAGGCGAACAAGGCGAAGTCGGCGCTCACTTGCCAGCCCGCGAAGGGTGTCGCCATCGAGCCGCCCGCATAGCGCATCAGCGACAGACCGTACGTCAATACGAATTGCGTTGCGCCGCAAATAAAGCTGAATAGCACGAACAATACCATTTGGCGGAGATTTTCGTGCGCTTTGATATAAGCGATCAAGCCCTTTATGCCCTTGGGTTTGGCTTCCGCCGACGCTTGACACGCGTCGTCTTCGGCGGCGACCGTTTCGACTTTGTCCTCGGAGACTTCCATTTCTACATAATTCTCTTCCATATATCGTATACCTCTTGTGGGATATTACCATTATAGCACCGATGATGATATTGTCAATACGGATTTTTGCCGCATACAGCTTGCGCCTACGCATAGTTGAATGGCGGGGCAGGCCATCGCCTCGGTTCGGCGGGCGGCTACGGCGCACAACGAAGGCCGCCGCAAGCGGCATACGCGCCGTTTGGATGCGTCGGGATAGACGGGGTACGCACAAAATAGCGGACATAATTGGCAAAAGTGTCCATGAACGTCGTCCACATATCCACATTAAGAAAATTTAATAAATGATTTTGTACTCGTACTTTGACAATCTCTCGTGCGCGTGTTATGATTGCTTTGCTTGTATCGTTACGAGTGTATTTTTTTCTATGAAAGAGGTGTGCTTGTGTCTACGAGTATCAGTGAACTAATAGCTAGTAACCCCCAACGCCTTGTAGGGCTGAAACAGGTGCTGCGGGGGATAGCCGAGGGCAATGTATGGTGTGTCATAATGTCCTTGGATAGCGACGACTTTGTCAAACAAAAGGTGTTGGACGCCGTCGGTAACTCCAAAATATGCGTCAAATATTTCGACAACAAGTCGAAACTCGGCGCTTTGGTGGGTATCGACGTGTCGGCAGCGGTCGTGGGACTGGTCGGCGCGACTAGATGACGAGCATCCTCAGGGTTGGTGGAGGCTCATCCGATTATTCTTATAAGGAGGTAAACAAATGCCAACGATCAATCAGTTAATTAGGCACGGTAGAGAACAGCAAGTGAAGAAAACCCAATCTCCTATCTTGCAAAAATGTCCTCAAAGACGCGGCGTATGCCTGTCTGTGACCACTACGACTCCCAAGAAGCCTAACTCGGCTATGCGTAAAATCGCGCGTGTTCGTTTGAGCAATGGTATGGAAGGTACTGTGTATATTCCCGGTATCGGTCATAACTTGCAAGAGCACAGCGTAGTGCTTATTCGCGGCGGCAGGGTCAAGGATTTGCCCGGTGTTCGTTATCACATCGTTCGCGGCACTTTGGATACGGCCGGTGTTGCCAAGCGCAAACAAGCCCGTTCCAAGTATGGCGCCAAACGGCCTAAATAGTCATCAAATCGGATGATTCAATCAACTTATTTTTATTAGGAGGAATTTTATGCCTAGAAGAGGTGGCGTTCCCAAACGTGAAGTTCTGCCCGATCCCGTATACAACGACAAGGTTGTGACCAAACTCATCAACCAAATCATGTACGACGGCAAGAAGGGCACCGCCGAACAGATCGTTTACGGAGCTTTCAAAATTGTAGAGGAAAAAATGGGCACCGACCCCCACGAGGTTTTTCTCAAAGCCCTCGAAAACGTCATGCCCCAAGTCGAAGTTAAAGCGCGCCGCGTAGGTGGCGCAACCTATCAAGTACCTATCGAGATCCGCCCCGAGCGCAAACAAACGTTGGGTATTCGTTGGTTGGTTACCTTTATGCGCAAGCGCAGCGAGCGCACTTCGGACGCCCGTTTGGCGGGCGAATTGATGGACGCCTACAATGGTGTGGGTGCCACCGTCAAGAAGAAGGACGAAGTGCATCGTATGGCTGATGCCAACAAGGCATTTGCACACTATCGTTATTAGTCTACGGCGATACTGAGAGAGTCATGAGAGAGACGGCACTTACCGACATACGCAATATAGGGATCATGGCTCACATAGACGCCGGCAAAACCACTACGACCGAGCGCATCTTGTTCTTTACGGGCAAGATCCGCCGCACGGGCGAAGTGCACGACGGTGCCGCCGTGATGGATTGGATGGTGCAGGAGCAGGAGCGTGGTATCACCATCACCTCCGCCGCTACCACCACCCATTGGCACACGCGTGACTCTGCGGCCGACAAGTCGGGCGCCCCGCGCGAAGTGACCATCAACATCATCGACACCCCGGGCCACGTGGATTTTACCATCGAGGTGGAGCGTAGCCTACGCGTACTGGACGGCGCGGTGGCTGTGTTTTGCGCCAAGGGTGGCGTAGAGCCCCAATCCGAGACGGTGTGGCGCCAAGCCGAGCGCTACCACGTGCCGCGTATGGCATTCGTCAACAAGATGGATATCGAGGGAGCCAACTTCCTGCGAGTCGTCGATATGATGAAGAGGCGCTTGGGCGCCGCCGCCGTACCGGTGCAGTTGCCCATAGGCGAGGCCGGCGAGTTTCACGGCATAGTCGACTTGGTGGAGATGAAGGCCATCTTGTTCGATGAGGACGGCGACAACGCCGATTGGCAATATTGCGATATCCCCGAGGATATGCGACTTGCCGCCGAGGAATATCGCGAGCGGTTGGTGGAGGCTGCCGCCGACCAAGACGACGTGGTGATGGAGAAGTATCTCTCCGAGGAGCCCGTCGAGGTGGCCGATCTCAAACGAGCCATTCGTAGTGGCACCGTACACAACAAATTGGTACCCGTGCTGTGTGGCACGGCCTACCGCAACCGCGGCATCATCAAGTTGTTGGACGCCGTGGTGGACTATATGCCCAGCCCCGTCGATATAGGCAAGACGCAGGGCTTCAACCCCAAGGACAGGGAAGAAACACTGTTTCGCGAGCCGGACGACAACGCGCCTTTTTCGGCGCTGGTATTCAAGATCATGTCCGAACAATACGGGCAGATGGCGTTTACCCGCGTCTATAGCGGCGTCGTCAAAGTGGGCGACGTGGTCTACAGTCCCAATCGTGGCGTCAAAACGCGTGTGATGCGCATTTTGCGTATGCACGCCAACGACCGCACCGAAATCGAGGAATTGCGCACGGGCGATATCGGCGTTATCGTCGGGTTAAAAGACGTGATTACGGGCGATACTATTTGCGATCCCAAGCATTTGATCGCTTTCGGCCAAATCAGTTTTCCCGAGCCCGTTATTCGCCAAGCTATCGAGCCCAGCACCAAGGCCAGCAAAGACAAAATGTTGGCCGCTTTCGAGCGATTGGCGGTGGAGGACCCCACTTTTCGCACTTACGTGGACAAGGAAACGGGGCAAACCATCATCGCCGGCATGGGCGAGTTGCACCTTGAGATCATACTCGACAGGCTTCGCCGCGAGTTCAAGGTGGAGGCCGCCATCGGTCAACCGCAGGTATCCTACCGCGAGCGCCTTGCCGCACCCGTTACCATATCGCACCGCTACGTCAAGCAGACGGGCGGCCACGGTATGTTCGCCGACGTCAAAGTGGTGTTTACGCCCACCGAGCCCGGCTCGGGCGTTACGTTCCAAAGCCACGTGACGGGCGGCGCCATCACCCGCGAGTATATCGAGGCGGTCAAGCAAGGCATTCAAAAGGCGTGTATGTCCGGCTACTACGGCTACGAGGTCATCGACTTCGACGCCGACATAGTGGACGGCGCCATGCACGAGGTGGATAGCAACGCGCTTGCCTTCGAAATAGCGGGGGCAGAGGCCTTTCGCGAGGCGGTGGACAAGGTGGGGTGCGAGGTATTGGAGCCCATCATGTCGGTGGACATCTACGTGCCCGAGCAATGCATCGGCGACGCCAACAGCACCATCGCCATTCGCCACGGCCGCATACACGGGCAGGATATGGTAGACGGAGTGTATACCATTCACGCCACTTGCGCTTTGCGGGAGATGTTCGGTTATGCGCAATCCTTGCGCACGGCGACGTCGGGCAGAGGTAGCTTTTCGATGACGTTCAAGTGCTTCGATTTGTTGCCGGCAGACGTCAAGAAGAAATTATTTTTCTATTAATAGTAGCAAAACAGTTGAAAAACTGTGAAAAAGTTGCTAAGATTATCGTAGCAACACCCCAAATGTCAAATATCTTAGGAGGAATTAAACATGGCAAAACAAAAATTCGACAAAAGCAAAGTCCACGTTAACGTCGGTACCATCGGTCACGTTGACCACGGTAAGACTACCTTGACTGCTGCTATCACAATGTATTGCGCCAATAAGGGTAATGCCGCCGTCATGAAATATGACGAAATCGACAAGGCTCCCGAAGAGAAGGCCCGTGGTATTACAATCAACACCGCGCACGTTGAGTACACCACCGAAAAACGCCACTACGCCCACGTCGACTGCCCGGGTCACGCTGACTATGTCAAGAACATGATCACCGGTGCTGCCCAAATGGACGGCGCTATCCTCGTCGTGGCTGCGACCGATGGTCCCATGCCCCAAACCCGCGAGCACATCTTGTTGGCCCGTCAGGTCGGTGTGCCCTACATCATCGTTTTCATGAACAAGTGCGACCAAGTGGACGACCCCGAGCTCCTCGAGTTGGTTGAGATGGAGATCCGCGAGCTCCTCGACAAATACGAGTTCCCCGGCGACGACACCCCCATCATCAAAGGTTCTGCCTTGTTGGCCATGAACGCCGGTGCCGAAGGTCGCTTTGACGACCCCGCCTTTGATGCCATCCAAGAATTGTTGGATACCTTGGACAGCTATATCCCCGATCCCGAGCGTGCCACCGACAAGCCCTTCTTGATGCCTGTCGAGGACGTGTTCACCATCACCGGTCGTGGCACCGTTGCTACCGGTCGTGTTGAGCGTGGTACCGTGAAAGTCGGCGACAAAGTGCAAATCGTCGGTTTGATGGACGAACCCAGAGAGACCACCGTTACCGGTGTGGAAATGTTCCGCAAATTGTTGGACTTGGCCGAGGCCGGCGACAACATCGGTGCATTGCTCCGTGGCGTCGATCGTAAAGACATCGAGCGTGGCCAAGTGTTGGCGAAACCCGGCAGCATCCATCCCCACACTCACTTCACTTCTCAAGTGTACGTCCTGACCAAAGAGGAAGGCGGCCGTCATACTCCTTTCTTCAATGGTTATCGTCCTCAATTCTATTTCCGTACCACCGACGTTACCGGCACCATCGAGCTCCCCAAGGGCGTCGAAATGGTTATGCCCGGCGACAACATTGATATGGAAATCAAATTGATCACCCCCATCGCTATCGAGCAAGGCTTGCGCTTCGCTATCCGTGAAGGTGGCCGTACCGTCGGTTCGGGCGTGGTTGCTTCCATCATCGAGGACTAATCGTCTATACAAAACAAATATGGGGTGCGCAAACGTGCACCCCATTTTTGTTGACTCACGACGCACGGGTGTGCCTATGCAAGTACGCGAATGCTTGCGGCAATGGTGCGTCTTGGTTTGCATAAGCGTTGTCAAGAGAGGCAAAACTTGCTATAAGGTAGGATATGAGCAGACGTTCTATAGCCAAAAACATCTACAAAAATACCCTGATTGAGGGCGAAATAAGAGGCAACCGCAAGGGTTTTGCCTTTTTGGCACGCGCAGACGGCGGCGAGGATTTGTTTATAGCACCCTCGCGCCTGGGCGGTGCGCAACACGGCGACACCGTGGTTTGCCGCAGGCTCTATAGCGAAGACGTCGAGGTAGTCAAAGTGCTCAAACGCGGCATTCGCGATATGGTGGGCACGCTCAAGGTGTACCGCAACGGCAGTTTCGTCGTACCCGACGACGACGCCTATTATAGCGATATTCGGGTGCAGGATCTGCCCCAAGGCGCCCTAAGCGGCCAAAAGGTCGTGGTGGATATTGTCGACTATCCCAAAGGTGCCAATCCCGAGGGTAAGATACGCCGCATATTGGGCAAAGCGGGCGAAAAAGAGAGCGAGGTGCTGTCGTGTTTGTATCGCTTTGGATTTAGCGACGTGTTTCCCCAAGACGTATTGGAGCAGGCCGCACGCTTGACGATGGGCGAGGCGGAGCCCGACCGCATGGATCTGAGAGGGACGCTCACCATTACCATAGACGGCGACGACGCGCGCGACTTCGACGACGCCATCAGCGTATCGCGCACCAAGGGCGACGGCTATGAGTTGTGGGTGCATATTGCCGACGTGTCGCACTTTGTGCAAGAGGGCAGTGCTATCGACGAGGAGGCATATCGTCGTGCAACCAGCGTGTATTTTCCGCGGCAGGCCTTTCCTATGTTGCCCGAGGCGTTGTCCAACCATTTGTGTTCGCTCGTGCCCAACGAGGACAGATTTTGCCTCAGTTGTCGTATGCGGTTTACCGAACACGGCGAGCGCAAAGACGTATTGCTGACCAAGAGTGTGATTCGTTCCGACTACCGCATGACCTATGGCAAGGTGCAGGGCATATTGGATGGCGACGAGGCGTTGTGCGCCGAGTATCGGCCTTTGCTCAAAATGCTGGCCACCGCCCAAGATCTGGCACGTCTTTTGCGCCGGAAGCGCATCGATCGCGGCGCCATCGACTTTGCGGCACACGAAACGACCGTGTTGTTCGACGGGGACAAAATAGAGGGCGTGGTGCCGGCGTGTCTTGCCGAGAGCAACGCCATCATAGAGGACTTTATGATAGCCGCCAACGAGGCCGTGGCTTCTACCTTGCAACGTGCGGGCTATCCTTGCGCCTACCGCGTGCACGACGTGCCCGAAGAAGACAAACTGCGTACGCTTACCGCGTTTGCCGAGTGTTTTGGCTTGGCGCCTACCGATCGATATCTCAACGAAAAGGAGATATGCGACTTTGTGCGCGCCGCCGCCGAAACGCCCTACGGCGACGTCATCAGCACGGTGGCCATACGCTGTATGCAAAAGGCAAAATACAGCCCCTACAACATAGGCCACTACGGCTTGGGCAGTGAGTGCTATTGCCACTTTACATCGCCTATTCGCCGCTATCCGGACCTGATGGTGCATAGGCTCGTCAAACGCTACTTGGCCGAGCATGGCGCAAGACTTGCCGCCGAAGAAGTGGATGCCGTCAACGAAGCCTTGGAGGGCAGTTGTATGCATTGTAGTATGCAGGAGCGCGCCGCCGAAAAAGCCGAGCGCGACATCGTGCACTACTACGAGGCCGTGTATATGCAGGAGCATCTCGAAGAACAATTCGATGCCGTGGTGTCGGGCGTAACGGCGCGTATGATGTTTGCCACCTTGCCCAACGGCATCGAGGGCGGCATACTTGTCGAGGATATGCACGACAGCTTCTACTACGACCCAATGCGGTACCGCTTGGTGGGACAGCACAGCGTCTATCGCATCGGCGATACCGTACAGGTGGTAGTAACCGACAGCGATCCCAAAAGCCGCCGCATACGCTTTGAATTGGTGCGCAAAGGCCCTACTTTGGGCGACGTGGCGCACATGGAGCGCAGGACTTCCGCACGGCGTGGACAGCACGGGACGTATCGCACCAAAGACCACAAAGCGCCCAAAAGAAGCAAACGCAGGCGCTGATCTCAGCCGATTTTTCAAGCGAGAGCGTGGCGATATGCCTGCGATATTGTATATTGTCAAACCGCAACATTTGTTGTATAATAGTATTATGAGTGCCAAAAACGAGTCGAGCGTTATCGCCACCAACAAAAAAGCATACCACGATTATTTTATCGAGGAAACGTACGAGGCGGGTATCGTGCTGGAAGGCAGCGAGGTCAAGAGTTTGCGCGCGCACAACGTGAGTTTTGTGGACAGTTACGTGCGCATAGAAGGCTACAACGTTTACGTTGTCAACTTGCATATTTCGCCATACGAAAAGGGTAGTTTTTACAATCCGCCCGCCAAGCGCGAGCGTCGCCTTTTGCTTACCAAACGCGAGATCAACAAGTTGCGCGCAATGGTGGAGCGCAAAGGGAATACGCTGGTGCCCACCAAACTATATTTTAAGCAATCGTTGGTGAAGGTAGAGGTCGGCGTGGCCAAAGGCAAGCATACCTACGACAAACGCGAGGATCTGCGCAAAAAGAGCATAGAAGAAAACAACAGGCGCTACGAGGATTAGGCCTCGAACGTCCTTGCCATATAGTATAAATCCAATAGGTCGAATCATATATACTACCTTGCCAACGCATCGACAAAGGAGATTTTTGTGAAAAAAATAACGGCAGTTTTGTTGACGATAGTCGTCATTTTTGGCGCAGCCGCTTGCACCATAGGGGGCATTGTGGTCGACGTGTACGAGTACCGCACCGACAATTTTTTGGAGAGCGTGGGCGACTATAGCCCCACAGGCGAGGTGAGAGAACTCAAAATAGATTGGGTGGCGGGTACAGTACGCGTGGTCGAAGGATCGGTGGCGCGCATTACCGTGCGACAAGTGGCGGTAGGCGAGGCTGCCACAGTCAATTTTTATTATCGTATGAATGGCAAAATGCTGTCTGTCGCTTTTGCCAAAAACGGCACCAAAGTGCGCAATATGACCAAAGATCTTGTCGTCACCGTGCCCAAGGGTACAGTGCTGGATAAGGTAGACGTAAGTGCTACGTCGGCTACTGTCAAGGTGGAGTTGGACGCCTTGGATACGTTGGCGGTAGAGGCCGTTGCAGGCGGCGTGGATTGCAAAATCAACTCTTTGGGCAGAGCCGAAATATGCACCACGTCGGCGGGTGCTACACTGTTTGCCCAAGCGCAAAAAGTCAAAATGGAAACGGTGTCGGGCACTTTGAACTTTGCCACCAAGCATAGCCTTGGCGAGCTGTCGTTGCAGTCGACGTCGGGCGCCGTCAATATCACGTTGCCCACCGACGCTTCGTTTACGCTGGTGGCCGACACCATCTCGGGGAAGATCTCTACGGGGCCCTTTGCTTGCACCGTATCCGGCAAACGCTATATAGCAGGCACCGGCGAGGCTACCATCAACGCCACTACCGTATCCGGCAACGTTACGCTCAAAGCGGCATAGTGCCGCCTATTGCAATTTTTCTTGCAAACGCGCCACGAGGTACAAGTACCTTTGGCGTTTTTCTTGTGGGGCGAGTTGCACTTCGCGCAGTTGCTCGGGGTTGTCGGTGTAGCGCAACACTTTGTCCCCGAATTGCTCGCTGGTCAGGTCAAAGACGCAGTCGCCCACCACGTTGTAGCAGTGGAATGCGCCGTCCTCGAGCGGTACGCCGTAGACCTTGCCACCATAGATATCTTGCGCCAAAAAGGCGGTGATAGAGCATTGCCCCAGCGTGCGGTTTTCCTCGCTCCATTGGGCGCGATAGCGCGGTGCACAACTGTATTCGCACCATATATCCGTCATCAAATCGTATAGGTCGCGTGGCGTCCCCACGGCTTGGTAACGTTGTGCAATGGGCATTACGTTTGCCGTTTGCCAACCATAAAACTTGTATTCTTTCATAAACACCTCGCTGTTTGTCACCATATTCGGGCAAAATACGTTTCTATTATTATCCTATCACAAAATGGCTGCAAACAAAAGAAATTTGAAAAAGATAGCAAAAACAATTTACAAACCGTTCGCAATCGTGTATAATAACAAAGCAATGGGGGTGTAGCTCAGTTGGTAGAGCGCTTGAATGGCATTCAAGAGGTCGCCGGTTCGATCCCGAC
>CAMPCZ010000060.1 GCA_946648015.1 uncultured Clostridia bacterium | reverse complement strand
CAAAATGCTATAGGCCCAAGTGCCGACGCCAAGCCACTTTTGCCACCATTGATAGAAACCGCTGGTGGGCCAGAAACTGGCGATGAGTTGCGGGAACATCAGGAAGGACGACGCGAAGATGATGGGCATAACGCCGCTTGCGTTGACCTTGATGGGGATTTGGGTGCTTTGGCCACCGTACATCTTGTTGCCCTTGACTTGCTTGGCATACTGCACGGGAATGTTGCGTTGTGCCAGATCTATGAAGATGATGAACACAAACACGACTACGACCACGATCAAGTAGAGAATGATGCGCCAAATTTGTTGAGGCTCACTCACTACCAGTTGCATCTCGTTAATAAAGCCATCGATGAAGCCGCTCAATATACCCACGAAGATGATAAGGGAAGCGCCGTTGCCCACACCGAACTCGGTGATGAGGTCGCACAGCCACATGACTACGCAGCTACCCGCCACCAAGCTGAAGATGATAAACATCATCGAGAACGCCATGCCGGTGGTGTTGCCCACGCCGTCCATCGCAAAGATGGGTTGAATGGCGCTGGCACCGTTGGTGCCGTTGTACCAAGCAATGGTGATGCCCACGCCTTGAACGACAGCCAGCAATACGGCCATATAACGGGTGATTTGCGTCATCTTACGGCGACCTTCTTCGCCCTCTTTGCTCATTCGCTCGAGGGGAGGAATGATGAGGGTGAGAAGTTGCATAATAATGGACGCGTTGATATAGGGCAGGATACCCAACGCAAACCAGGTACCATTCGCCAAACTGCCGCCCGTTATGTTGGACAAAACGCCGAAGAAGTCGTTACCATTTGCCAAAGTTCCAAACGCGGTTGGTGAGATGCCCGGCACGGGGATAAAGCAACCGATTCTGTAGATCAACAGAATAAGCAGCGTTATCAATAATTTTTTCCTTATACCCTTCTCTGCGAAGGCATTCATCAATGTTTTGAACATAATACTTACTCCTCTACTACTGCGCTGCCGCCTGCGGCTTCGATGGCGCTCTTGGCGCTACCGGTAAAGCACTTGGCATGCACGGTCAAGGCCTTGGTCAATTCGCCGCCACCCAACACCTTGAGGCCGTAGGGAGCGATCTTGCTGACCAAACCTTTCTCGACCAAGCTCTGTGCATTGACCACGTCGCCGGCTTGGAATAGGTCGTTCAAGACACCGATGTTAACGGTAGTGTACTCTTTTTTGAAATTGTTGGTAAAGCCGCGTTTGGGAATGCGACGAGTCAAAGGCATTTGGCCGCCTTCGAATCCGGGGCGAACACCGCCGCCGCTACGCGCCCATTGACCTTTGTGGCCTTTGCCCGCGGTTTTGCCGGTACCGGAACCGATACCTCTACCCAATCTTTTTACGCTCTTCTTTGCGCCGAAGGCGGGAGACATTTCATTCAATTTCATGCGCTACCTCCTTACTCGGCTTCTTCCACCTTCACGAGGTGAGAAACCACTTTGATCATACCACGGGTGCAAGCGTTGTCTTCCATGACGACCGAGCTGCCGGTTTTGTGGAATCCCATCGCTTTGACGGTGGCTTTTTGTTTTTGCAATGCACCGATGGTGCTCTTGACTAACGTAATTTTCAATTTAGCCATAAGTTCCCTCCTTATTTCTTGTCGACCAAAGTCAACGAGGAGACCTCTTCTACGCTCAAGCCGCGCAGTGCCGCTATTTGCTCGGCGGTGCGCAATGCTTGCAAGCCGGCGATGGTGGCTCTGGCGCAGTTGATGGGGTTGTTGCTACCCAAGGACTTGGCACGGATATCTTTGATACCCGACATCTCCAATACCGAACGCACGGGGCCGCCGGCGATAACGCCGGTACCTTCCTCGGCGGGCATCAGCAATACTTTGCCGCAACCGAACTCGCCCACGACCTCGTGAGGAATGGTAGTACCAACGATGGGAATAGTGAACATATTGCGCTTAGCGCTGGTTTCGGCCTTGTTGATGGCGTCCACAGCCTCGGCTGCTTTGCCCATACCCAAACCTACGCGGCCGTTGTGGTCGCCCACGCAAACCAATGCGGCTTGACGCGTATTCTTACCACCCTTAACGACTTTGGTAACGCGGTTCATCGAAATGGTTACTTTATCAAATTCGTCTTTTTGCTCGTGTTTTGCAAATCTTTCTTGTCTAGGCATATTCGACCTCCTTAGAACTTCAAGCCGCCTTCTCTGGCGCCGTTCGCCAGGGCTTCCACACGACCGGTATAAAGATAACCGCCACGATCAAACACGACCTCGCTGATGCCGGCGGCAATGGCCTTTTGGGCCAACGCTTTGCCGACCACAGTCGCGGCTTGCGATTTGGTCATCTCGGCTACTTCGGCTGCGATGTCCTTCTCCACGGTGGACGCCGCTACCAAGGTCTTGCCGACGGTGTCGTCAATGATCTGTGCATAGATGTGCTTGTCCGAACGGAACACACACAGACGGGGTTTTTGTTGGGTGCCGGATATTCTGTTGCGAATTCTCTTATGCCTTTTGATACGTTCGGCATTCTTGTCAATTTTATTAATCATATCCTACTCTCCTTATTTACCGGCTGTCTTGCCTTCCTTCTTCACCAACACTTCATCTTTGTAGCGAATGCCGTAGAGATGATACGGATCGGGAATGCGGATGCGTTTGATATTGGCGGCGGTTTGGCCTACCAACTCTTTGTCAATACCTTTGACCGTCACGTCGTTGCCGTTGGCCGACAAGGTGATACCTTGGGGCGCGTCCACGACCACGGGGTGCGAATAACCCACGTTGAAGGTCAGTTGATTGGGACCGGTAACGGCGACTTTGTAACCGACGCCATTGATGGTCAACACTTTTTCGTAGCCTTTGCTCACGCCCACGATCATATTGTTGATCAACACGCGGGTCAAGCCGTGCAAGGCCTTGTTCTTCTTTTGGTCGTCTTGACGAGTAACGTATACGTGGCCGTCCTTCACCTCGATGCCCATGGCGGGCGCGAAGCTGCGGGTCAAAGTGCCCAAACCGCCCTTGACGGTGACGGTGTTGTTGTCGGACAACGTTACGGTAACGCCTTGAGGAATGACGATGGGCAGTCTACCTATTCTACTCATAGTGCACCTCCTATTACCAAACGTAAGCCATCACTTCGCCGCCCAAGTTGGCACTGCGTGCCGCTTTGTCGGTCATGATGCCCTTGTTGGTGCTGATGATTGCCACGCCCAAGCCGCCCAACACTTTGGGCAACTCGTCTGCGCCGGCATATATTCTCAAACCGGGACGACTGACGCGCTTCAAACCGTTGATGACTTTCTCGCCCTTGGGGCCGTATTTCAACGTGATGCGAATGACGCCGGTATAGTCTGCTTTGCCTACCAACTCTACGTTGCTGACATAACCTTCGTTTTTCAAAATCTCCGCAACGGCGATTTTGGTGCGCGAACGGGGAATGTCCACCACGGAGTGCTTGGCGATCAAGGCGTTTCTGATTCTTGTAAGCATATCTGCTACGGGATCTGTTACGAACATACGCTACCTCCTAATTACCAACTCGATTTTTTCACACCGGGGATTTGTCCTTTGTAGGCCAATTCTCTGAAGCATACTCTGCATACGCCGAATTTGCGCAACACGGCGTGAGGACGTCCGCACAGTTTGCAACGCGTATAGGCGCGTACTTTATATTTTGCAGGCGCTTTTTGCTTGTTTTTCAAAGATGTTCTTGCCATATCTTATCCCTCCATTAGTTGCGGCTGAAGGGCATACCCATCAATGCCAACAACTCTTTTGCTTCCTCGTCGGTCTTGGCGGTGGTTACGATGCAGATATCCATACCGCGTACCTTTTCCACTTGTTCATAAGTGATTTCGGGGAAAATCAATTGCTCTTTTACGCCCATTGCATAGCTGCCGCGACCGTCAAACGATTTGGTCGGCACGCCCTTGAAGTCCCTCACACGGGGCAACACGACGTTCATCAGCTTATCCAAGAAGTCGTACATTCTGGGGCCGCGCAAGGTCACCTTGCAACCCACGTTCATGCCCTCGCGCACTTTGAAGTTAGCAACACTCTTGCGAGCGCGGGTGATGATTGGCTTTTGACCGGCGATTTGGGTCAGTTCTTCCACGGCTTGTTGGAACGCTTTGGCGTTGTCTTTCACATCGCCCAAACCCATGTTGAGTACCACTTTTTCAAGACGGGGGATCTGGTGGATGTTTTTGTAACCGAATTTCTTTTGCAATTCGGGAGCGACGACCTCTTTGTAGCGGGTCACCAAGCGGTACTCGCGGTTGTCGCCTGCTTTTACCTCGGTTGCAAGTCCCTTAGCAACCTGATTCTTAGCTTCTTTCTTTTTGTCTGCCATAGTCTACCTCTCTTACTCCTCGTCGGCCTTCTTCTTGGCTTTCTTCGCCGCTTTCTTGGCGGTGGCTTTGCCCTTGCTTGCCTCTACCGAAGCGCCGCACGCCTTGCACACGCGCACTTTCTTGCCGTCCACGACTTGGTGTCCCAAGCGAGTGGCCTCGTGGCACACGGGGCAGATGACCATCGCGTTGGAAGCGTCGAACGCTGCGGGTTGTTGCACGATGCCGCCACGCTCGTTGGCACGACGGGCACGCACGCATTTACTGACGATATTCACGCCCTCGACCACGATGCGGTTCTCGGCGGGATATACCTTGATGACTTGGCCGGTGGCTCCTTTGTCTTTGCCTGCAATCACTTTTACTGCGTCGCCTTTCTTGATTTCCATACCGACCTCCTTACAGCACTTCGGGTGCCAAAGAGATAATTTTGATATAATCCTTATCTCTCAATTCACGAGCAATGGGTCCAAAGATACGGGTGCCGCGGGGTTGCTTTTGCGCGTCGATGATGACGGCAGCGTTGTCGTCAAAACGAATGTGCGAACCGTCTGCACGGCCGATGCCTTTGGTAGTTCTTACGATGACGGCTTTGACTACGTCGCCCTTCTTGACGGTGCCACCGGGGGTAGCAGTCTTGACAGAGGCCACGATCACGTCGCCGATGTTGCCGAACTTGCGGAACGAGCCGCCCATCACTTTGATACATTGCAATACTTTTGCGCCGGTGTTGTCGGCAGCAATCAATCTACTTTGGGGTTGTATCATAGTCAGTCCTCCTTACTTCGCGCTCTCGAGGATGCGTACAACGCGCCAATTCTTGTCGGCCGACAGGCGGCGAGTCTCTGCGATCTCGACCGTGTCGCCTACTTTGCACTCGTTGTTCTCGTCGTGGGCTTTGTATCTCTTGGTAATTTTAACAGTCTTTTTGTAGAGAGGGTGTTTGTATTTCACGTCCAGGGCAACCACGACGGTTTTGTCCATCTTGTCACTCACGACGACGCCCACTCTCGTTTTTCTCAAATTTCTCTCGATAGCCATAGTCTACCTCCTACTTCGCCTTTTTGCCGGTGGGCTCTTGGGCGATATTCAACTCGCGTTGACGAATAATGGTGCTCACTCTTGCGATGTCCTTTTTGCAGGACGTCAACAAACCGGTGTTGGTCAGTTGGCCTGCCGCCAGTTGGAAACGGAGATTGAACAATTGCGCCTTCAATTTGGCCAATTCGCTTTGCAAATCGGCTGTGGTCATTTTTGCGTATTCAGATGCTTTCATTATTCTTCACCGCCTTCTTCGTTGATTTCTTCCTTCTTGACGATCTTGCACTTCACGGGGAGTTTGTGCGCCGCCAAGCGCAACGCTTCGCGTGCTACGTCCTCGCTGATGCCCGCTATCTCGAACATAACTCTGCCGGGTTTGACCACGGCCACCCAGTACTCCACCGAACCTTTACCGCTACCCATGCGCGTCTCGGCGGGTTTTTTGGTGATGGGTTTGTGGGGGAATATGTCTATCCACACTTGACCGCCACGCTTGGTGAATCTGGTCATGGCGACACGCGCCGCCTCGATTTGATTGCTCGTGATCCAACCGCACTCGGCGGCTACCAAGCCATACTCGCCGTACGCGATCTTGTTGCCCTTGTGGGCGGCACCTTTCATGCGACCGCGAGCTTGACGTCTTCTCTTTACTCTCTTAGGCATCAACATAATTATTCATTGCCTCCTTTCTTTTCCACTTTCTTGGCAAATACTTCGCCGTGATAGATCCAGCATTTTACGCCGATACGACCATAGGTGGTATGCGCCTCGGCAAAGCCGTAGTCGATGTCGGCACGCAGGGTTTGAAGGGGAATGCTACCGTCGTGGTATTGCTCGGTACGGGCGATTTCGGCGCCGTCCAAACGACCGCTGACCATGGTTTTGATACCCTTTGCGCCTGCTTGCATAGCACGCTTCATGCACATCTTCATTGCGCGACGGAAGCTGGTGCGTTTTTCCAGTTGGTTGGCGATCTCCTCGGCTACCAACTGCGCGTCGGCGTCCACGCTCTTGACGGGAATGAACTCCACCAAATAGTTGCGATAGGTGTGTTTGTTGGCGTCACAGATGCGCTTTACTTCTTTGGTGAGGGCGGCTACGCCCGAACCTTCCTTGCCGATGAGCAAGCCGGGGCGACCGGTGTACACTTTGACTTTGATGTATTGGTCGCAGCGCTCGATCACGATCTTGCTGATGCGAGGACGGTTGTCCACCTTGCGTTGGGGACGATTGTCGCCTTCGGCCACGGGGGCTTCGGTCGCAACGGTCTCTCTCGCCAAAGGAGCGGGTTTGTATACGTTTTTGATGTAGTTACGAATTTGATTGTCCTCGACAAGATAGTCGCTGAAGTTACGCTTTACGCCGTACCATTTGGCTTCCCAATCTTTATTGATGCCGATTCTCAAACCGTTCGGATTTACTTTTTGTCCCATAGTAGTCCTCCTTACTCTGCCGTGGCTTGTGCCAGGATAATGGTAATGGTGCTGGTGCGTTTCAAGATGCGATGCGCTCTACCCTTGCTGACGGGTTGAATTCTCTTGAGCGTGGGGCCTTGATCGGCGTAGCACTCGGCGACTACCAAATCACTCTTGGACAAGTTGTTGTTGTTCTCGGCGTTGGCGGCGGCCGACTCCAGCACTTTGAGTATCACGGGGCTTGCGGCCTTGTTGATGTTCTTAAGGCTGGCTGCGGCTTGTGCATAACTCATACCGCGAATGACGTCGAGGACTACTCTTACTTTGTAGGGGGAGATGCGCACGTTGCGAGCGATGGCTTTGGCATGGGTGGCGTTGAATTCCACTTGGGCAGCTTTGCGCGCTTCGGCTTTTTCTTTCATTCTAGTTGCCATGTGCTACCTCCTTATTTGCCGCTGGCAGATTTGCTGCCGGCGTGTCCTTTGAACGTACGGGTAGGGGCAAACTCACCGAGCTTGCAACCGACCATATCTTCGGTGATGTACACGGGCACGTGTTTGCGACCGTCGTGCACAGCAATCGTGTGGCCGACCATGTCGGGGAAAATGGTGGAACTTCTCGACCAGGTCTTGACCACCTTTTTCTCGCTCTTGCCCTCGTTCATCGCAATAATTCTATTCAATAACCTTTCTTCACAATAAGGTCCTTTCTTTACGGATCTACTCATCTTATTGCCTCCTAATTAATGCGCTTAATGATCATCTTGTTGCTTGCCTTCTTCTTCTTGCGGGTCTTATAACCCAAAGCAGGCTTGCCCCAGGGCGTTACAGGCGTGGGCATACCGATGGGGGATTTGCCTTCGCCGCCGCCGTGCGGGTGATCGCAGGGGTTCATGACCACACCGCGGACGGTGGGACGAATACCCATGTGGCGTTTACGACCGGCTTTGCCGAGGCTGACGATTTCGCTATCCACGTTGCCTACCATACCGATGGTGGCGCGGCAATTCAAAGGAATGTAGCGCATTTCGCCGCTGGGCATACGCACGATGGCGCCCTTTGCTTCTTTGGCCATCAACTGCGCCGAGATGCCTGCCGAGCGGGCGATCTGACCGCCACGACCCGCGTACAACTCGATGTTGTGCACCGTGGTACCCACGGGAATGGAGCGCAAAGGCAAGCAGTTGCCGACTTTGATATCCACGTCTTCGCCCGAATAGACCACGTCGCCTACGTTCAGGCCCACGGGAGCGAGGATATATCGCTTTTCGCCGTCGGCGTACACCAACAAGGCGATGTTGGCGGTGCGGTTGGGATCGTACTCGATGCCCACGACCTTGGCGGGGATGTTGTCCTTGTTGCGCTTGAAGTCGATGATTCTGTATTTTTGTCTGTTGCCGCCGCCGATGTGACGCACGGTGATACGACCGGTAGCGTTGCGGCCGCCCGATTTGGACAGGCTCACCAACAAACTACGCTCGGGAGTTTTCTTGGTGATTTCGTCGAAAGCGCTAACCGACATATTGCGGCGAGCCGCAGTTGTAGGTTTGTATTTCTTAATAGCCATTGTTATACCTCCCTTAGTTCAAGCTCTCGAAGTACTCGATAGACTTGCTGTCTTGCGTCAAAGTAACGATCGCTTTTTTGTAGCCGGGACGGCGACCTTTGGTCATGCCGCGGCGTTTCATTTTGCCCTCGTAGTTGACGGTGTTGACTTTGGCGACTTTGACGCCGAACACTTCTTCTACGGCCTTTTTGATTTCGGTCTTGTTGGCTTGAGGCAAAACGATAAAGGTGTATCTTTTGCTTGCGATGCCGTCGAAACTCTTTTCGGAGAGTACGGGACGAATGATAATATCGTAACTATTCATGTTATTCCTCCTCGCCATACGCCTTTTCGATGGCTTCCATAGCGGCCTTCGTTACCAAGCACTTGTGGTTGACGACGATGTCGTACACGTTAAGGAGCGCGCTGTCAATCAAAGTAACGTAGGGAATGTTGTTGGTTGCGCGCAGCAACTTTTCGTCTTCGCCGGCGATGACCACCAACGTGCGGCTGTCCAACTCGAAGTTGTTGAGGATGGTCGCCACCGCTTTGGTCTTGGCCTCTGCGAGATCCAAATTGTCTACCACGATGATTTCGCCGTCGGCGAGTTTGGTAGAAAGGGCGCTCTTGATGGCTTCGCGACGCATGGTTTTGTTGACCTTTTGCGTAAAGTCGCGGGGCTTGGGCGCGAACACCACGCCGCCGTGCGTCCATTGAGGAGCGCGAATGCTGCCTTGGCGAGCATTGCCGGTGCCCTTTTGACGCCAGGGTTTGCGGCCACCGCCGCTGACCTCGGTACGAGTGAGGGCGCTCTTGGTGCCTTGGCGACGATTGGCCAATTGGGCGACCACGACTTGGTGGATCAACGCTTCGTTGTACTCTTTGCCGAACACAGCCTCGCTGACTTCCATGCTGCCTACTTCTTTTGCGGATTTGTCATATACTTTCAGGCTAATCATTTGCTACCTCCTATTTGACCGTGGTCTTCACGATGACCAAGCCGCCCTTGGGGCCGGGAATGGCACCTTTGATGAGAAGCAAGTTGCGCTCTGCGTCAACACGCACTACGGTCAAGTTTTGAATGGTAACTCTTTCGTTACCGTATTGACCGGCCATCTTCTTGTTTTTGAACACGCGGCTGGGATCCGAGTTGGCAGCCATAGAACCGACCTCTCTGTGCACGGGACCGGCACCATGGCTCATCGGCAAGCGGTGATGGTTCCAGCGTTGGATGACGCCGGTATAACCGCGACCGCGGGTCTTGCCCACTACGTCCACTTTGTCATTGGCTTGGAATACGTCGCATTTCAAGACTTGACCGACCGTGTATTCGCCGTCGATTTTGAGCTCGCGCATATAGCGCATGGGCTCGACGCCGGCTTTGGCATATTGACCCAACGTGGGACGATTGACGCCCTTGTAGGTCTGTTTGGCGTCCCCGGACACTTTGCGCGCCACGGCGGGCTCATACGCCACTTTTACCGCTTGATAGCCGTCCTTCTCCACCGTCTTGACTTGAATGACGGGGCAGGGACCCGCTTGCACCACAGTCACGGGGATCACTTCGCCCTCTGCGGTGAAGACTTGGCTCATTCCTAATTTCTTTCCGACGATTGCTTTATTCATTGATAAAGTTCACCTCCAAATATGTTCTCTTTTTGTTTTCCTTATATATACGCGCGCTTACAGCTTGATCTTGATGTCCACGCCGGCGGGTACGTCGATGCCCATCAGGCTGTTGACGACTTTGGGGCTGGGATTAAAGATAAGGATAAGACGCTTGTGCGTTCTCAACTCAAATTGTTCACGGCTATCTTTGTATTTGTGCGGGCTGCGCAAAATGGTGATAACCTCTTTGTCGGTGGGAAGGGGCACGGGGCCGCTGATTTGAGCGCCGTTTTTGGTAACGACGTCGACGATGGTCGCCGCGAGTTCATCCACCAAGTCGTGATCATACGCTTTCAATTTGATTCTCAATGTTTGGTTTGCCATAATTACCTCCAAGTTTTCTAACTCTTTTCCTGCTCGTGTGTTTCATATCGCCCATTTATATGGGCAAACCGTAGTTTGCCCTGAGTTAGCGCTCGATTGCATCGAACTAGTCCATATGAACTATCCCTAAGGTGCGGGTAACCTCATATTTCATCCGTTAATCTAATGAGTTATACTCCACCCGAGCAACGTTGATTGTACTATAACGCGCGTGAAAGGTCAAATTATTTGCCAAATAAATTTTATTAAATTTGCTTAATAATCAAA
>CAMPCZ010000059.1 GCA_946648015.1 uncultured Clostridia bacterium | reverse complement strand
TACAATATGTGCGACGACCGTGTAAGTTCCGACTTCCGAAACGCCTGTCGTGCTGACCACTTGCTTGTTGCTGTCAAGATATTCATACGTGACGGTGACGCTATCCCTGTCCCAAACTCTGCCTGGCACCTCCACATACTCGTTTGTGTGAATCGCGCCGTCGTACGTTACGGTTTGGTCTTTCATATATATAAAATTGCTGATTTTTTTCAACTTTCCTTTTGTGATTTCTGAATACTTGAAGTACCCGCTCTTGAGTCCAACGTCGGCACTCGCCCTGAAATCCGGGTCGTCAGTGATGTAGTCGAACTCCACAATGTAATGATAGGCCTGGCCGTTGTCGTTGCTGAATCCTTCGCTCATAGGCCCAAACATAACCTCGTGCCAATCATTGCCGTCATTTATATAGATTCGCTTCACTACAAAGAAGGTGCTAGGCAACTTAAAGTTAATACTTTTTGTTTCCGGGTTATACCAAAAATCAGTAGGTTCAATGGCACGTTTCAACACTTGACGTTTAATATCATACGTTAAGTGCTTGATTGTGAGCGTTGCGCGCATCTCGTCGACGTCCAAAGTATTGCCGGAATTTTTAGGTGTAAAGTGAGCAATGACCGTATATTCCCCTGCGTATTTGACGCAGTCGTTGCTGATGAACTCGTCGCCCTTGAAGTATTCGTACGTCACGTTGACGCTCGACGGCACGTTCTTGGCGTTTATGCGCTCAATCATTGTGTCAAAGTAGTCCTCTTCGTCCTCAAACGTGACGACACCTTCAAGCACAATATTGTATATGCGGATCGTGGCGGACAAATCTTCTTGTGGATTGACGTTGTCTTCGTCAATTGTGAAATGCGCTTCCACGGTGTAAACGCCGGGGCCATCGCAATAATCAACTTGCACGCCGCCTTTTGTTGTGACGATTTCATACGATACTCCATACGGGATGAAATATCCGTCCTCAAGACCCGGATAATACGGTTCGCCGTCATCCTTCCACTTTTTGTCCAAAAGCGTAGCGTTCACAGTGGCTTTGTTGATTGTGAGAGTCGCTTGCATATTGTCGATTTTGAAATAGTTGGTTTCGTCCACGACAAAATGCGCTACGACTTGGTATTCGCCGGCGTTTTCAACGCCTTCGGTGGCTACGGTCTCGTCGTTTAGTTTGTATTCATACCTGACTTCCAGGCCGACCGGCACGTTTTGCGTGGAAACGACTTTTTGCGTTCCGTCGTACGTACACGTCATACCTTCGAACGTCACGCCCGACATATCGTATCTATATTTGTTTATCGTGAGAGTCGCCGACAATTCGTACAAAACGCGATCGGTCACGTTTTGAAGGATAGTCGCCTTGACAAGATAACTACCGGCGTTTATCGCTTGGTCGACCGTACTATCGCCCGAATTTATCTCATATTTTGCATAAGAGCCTTGCGGAAGGTTCTCGACTTCGATGGTCTTTGCAGTGCCGTTATAAGTCTCCGCTTTGTTTTCAAACAATATCTCTCGATACGTATACGTACCGGATATGGTTGACAAGGGGACGCTTCTTGCAAGGTTTTCGTCACGATACGAGCATTCGATCGTGTAGCGATACGTCGTTCCCGACACGAGCGCGTCGTCCTCGTCCCCCCAGTTGATACGTCTCTCGTCCCCGTCGTCCACGTAAAACGCTATCGACGCGTCGGAATAGACGTCGGTATCGAGACCTACTACCGTCATCGTATACGTATCTTTGTAATACATAAGATCGGCAGTCGACACGTTGTGTCCGTCTACGGTAAGATTACCTTGAACGGAATTTATGATAAGGTATGCCCTGATCTCCTCAACGTCTACCGTCCTGTTGGGATCGGACGCCGCAAAATGCGCCGTGACTTCGTACTCACCCGCGTATTGTTGATCGTTGTTGTCAAAAGTAACCTCCACGCCCAAAGGTAATTGGCCGTCGAGCACCAACGAGTGCACTTGTCCGTCGTAGTTGACGGTCATATCGTCCAATCTGACCGAGTCGCCTATCACGATGGGCAATCGCTCTATCGTCAACGTAGCGGTCTGGTCGGGAATGGGATTGTAGTTTTGGGTATTGCCCGCAAAAGACGCCACCACCTCGTATTCGCCCGCGCTGATGGCGAGAAAACGCCTTTCCCCGTTTTGGTAGAGCGAGTAGCGAACGCTCACGCCTTGGGGCAACACGGAGTCGGACGAAAGGGCGGGAACGTAGGGTCTGCCGTCAAACGTTTTGGTATAATCTTCGAGATGGACCCCCGACATATCGTAATCGGCTTTCTCGATGGTCAAGGTCACCTCTTTGTCGGGTATCTTTCGGTAGTTTTTGTCATTTGAAGCAAAGTGAGCCATCACCTTGTAGGTGCCGGCGCTCACGGCGCTGTTGACGCGGATATTGCCGTTGTACAGATCGTACGTCACGCTGACTCCCGCCGGAACGCCGGTGGCGGCAAGGAGTTTGGCTTCGCCGTCATAGACGAAGGTGCCGTTGTCAAGCTTCATTTCGGACAAGTCGTACTCCGCCTGCTCGATGACCAAAGTGGCGGTCAGTTTTTTGGAGACGTAACCTTCTTTGCTGAGCACACCCTCCACGTTGTACGTGCCGGCGTTGGTAAACGTATTGCCGTATTCGAACTCGAGTTTTGCCCCCTCGGGAAGATCGTGATTGAGCACCACGCGATGCGGCGAGCCGTCGTAAGTCACGGTGCCGCCCACCAGCTCGAACACGTCCTCGAACGTGTGGCGACAAACGATGACTTTGAGGGTGGCTTGGTGGCGATTGTTGTAGACGACTTTGACTTCCTGTTCGCCGACCTTGTAAAACTTGAGCCGCTCGGCTTCGGGGATCATATCCTCGGAAAGATCGACCTCGCGCGTGTTGCCGCCTTTATACTGCACGACGATCTTTTTGCCTTCGTACGAAAAATCTCCGATGGCGATCTCCACCGGCTCGGTATCCTTCATGCGTATGCCCTCGATAATCACTACCCGACTACAGCCGCATAGCACCGCGACAGAGAGCGCCACGAGGCACAATATAAAGATGATGACAACGTTTTTCGACTTCATTGGCTACGTCCTTTTGTGCGATTTGACCTACCAAACGGCGCCATTACGTATGATAAAACGCCCATAAAAAAATGGTAGTAACCAAATACTACCACACAAGGTGCTACAAAAGTGCTACACACGCACGCTAAGAAAAAAACGTTCTATTCCTCGAAGATCGCCCAAGGATATTGTATCATATATTCCCCTCTGTACATACGGATCGCAGCGGGATTGTTGTGTTTGTATTCGTAGGCGTCGCAATCCACTTTGCTTACGTCTATGCAATATTCGTTAAAGCGTTTGACGAATACGTCCTCTACCCCGACGCTTTTAAGCGTCGCCTGCACGTCCGCTATTAACACGCGCAGGTAGGATTTGTGATCCTCTTCCCACAAAACGGCGTTGAGTTCGTTGACGTTGACCCCCGACCCCTCTCGGTCGACAAGGTAGGCGAACAGTTCTTTGGATTTGCTGCGCTGAAACTTAAGAGGAAGTCCGTCGCAAAATACCTCGAAATTGCCAAAACACTTGACGTACAACCGCTTGGTGGGCTTGAAGTTGATGGGATAGCGAAGCCCGTCTATCTCTATCTTGATCTTGTCCGCGGTGGCGGGTTTGGTGATGTAGCCCGAAGCGCGCAATTCGTAGGCGTTGACCGCGTATTGGGGGTACGCCGTGACGAAAATGACGTTGACGGTAGGATTGACGGATTTAAGTTTTTTTGCGAGTTGCAAGCCGCTGAGAACGGGCATCTCGATATCCAAAAAAGCGACGTCAACTTTGACGTTTTTGTTTTCTTCAAAGGCTTTGAGCGGATTGGTATAGCAAAGGATGCGCTCGGTGGGCAACACCTTTTCGACCGCGTTTTTCAACCGCAACAGCTGCAATTCTTCGTCGTCCACAAGAAGTATTACCATGTTACGCTCCTTTGCCGAAAGTGACCGTGACTACGGTGCCCTTGCCCGGCTCGCTCTTGATGGTCAGCTTGCCCGCGCTCATCTTGGCGATGCGAAACTTGATGTTGTTGATGCCGAAGTGATCGTCGTTGACAAAGTCCACCTTGTCAATATCGAAGCCCACTCCGTCGTCCTCGATCTTGACGACGTAGGCTTGGGGCGTTTCGTAGGCGGTGATGGTCACCGTGCCCCCTTCCAACTTTTGCAACACCCCGTGTTTGACCGCGTTTTCCACGATGGGCTGAATGGACAGAGGCGGCACCTCGAAGTCGGTCGTCCAAATGTCGTATTTGACGTTGATACGGTCGTTAAAACGCATCTTTTCGAGGGAAAGATAGGTCTTGATATGTTTGAGTTCCCACTCGAAGGGGATCAGTCTGCTCTCGGTAAGCGAGGACAAATTGAGCCTGAGATACTCGGTAAAGTCGTCCAACGCGGTCTGCGCGCGAGGGGGATCCATAGGGATAAGGGTGGAGATGGCCGACAACGAATTGTACACGAAATGAGGCTGGATCTGGGACAGCATGATCTTGATCTGCGCCTCTTTGTTTTTTTCCTTTTGCTCGGACAGGGCAATGTCGCGCTGCACGCTGATAAAGAAAAACAATATCTCCGCCGCAATCACTATAGAGGCATAGGCAATGGCGTATCCCTTGAATATATTTTGCAAAACGATCGCCACCAAGGGCAAAAGGCAGTACGACACAAAGGCAAGTTTCTCTCTGAGATTGAGGTTTTTGTGGCATACCGCCACCAAAAACACCACTGCAAACATCACGAATTGATAACTTTGCGACACGATCATCGCTTTGCTACGCATATATTGTCCGTCTACGGCATCAAAAAAGATGCCCGTGAAGATATTGACGATATCCAAAACAATGAACAAGCCGAACAAAGTGTAAGCAAGGATATTAAGGGGCTTTTTGACCTTGTCCGCCAATTCCACGTAGCAGAGCATATAGCGAAACAACAGCAACACTTCTATATTGTTGAAAACATAAAAAACCGTATAAAACCCCACGACGAGCGCATTGCTCGTGTAAGCGGTTTTGATAAACGTAAAGGTCAAATACGCGGCAAAGTGAATGATGGTGAACACAAAGAAAACCAAAAGGGCCATTTCGTCCTTTCGCTTCTCTTTCTTGACAAGCAAGTTGACGACGTGTATCGCAAATATCAAGATACCCATGATACAGACCGTCGCATTAAATACCGCATTGTTGCTCATTGCTTTGCTCCTTATCGTGATTATACATCGCCCGACGCCTCTTGTCAATCGCCGCATTCGCCATAGTCGAATAGGCTATTTGGGGCAAACCCGATAGCCCACGCCCCGAACTGGCCCAAGCAGACGGACAAAAAACCGAAAAAGAGCAAATTGTAAGAATAATGAACAAAACAACTTGAATTCCTACGGCAAAAACAATATAATGTAAACATACATTTGCGGGAGTATAAAGAATCGATGACGTTTGAGCCAATCTTCAACAAACAGACGAACGGCATAGATCCATACGTTTTTTTGCGGCGCAACTCGACGAAACCATTGGAGCACAGCGTTACTTCGTGCGGCAGACGAATGCCGCCCGACTGTAATGCTTTTTTTTACTAAGGGAGGTCTATAATGAAAAAGAAAATCAGTTTGCTTATCGCAGTTGTGTTGGTGCTTGTCCTTGCGCTGACCTTCGCCTTGGCCGGTTGCGGCAAGAATGACGACAACGGCGACAATTCCGGCACCGAAACCCCGAACAACACCAATGATAATACCGACAACGGAGACAACACGAGCACCACGCCCGGCTCCGATAGTGGAGACGACACGGGTACTATCCCCGGTAGCGACCCCGAGGACGGCACGGATACGGATGATACCGACTATACCATTTCGGCAGAGGACTACAGCGTCGCGCACTCCTTATACAAAAAGAACTTCGAGTTGTATGCGCGTAATGCACAGTACACCGAACACGTAGTGTCCCTTGCCGACGGCTCCGTCTTGACCTGTCGCACGATGCCCGACGAATTGGACGATTGGATGGCGGTACGTCCCCAAGAGGACGGAACGTTCAGCATATCTATTGGTACGCAACAGTCCGCGGACAGCAGCAAGATAAACTGGACACACATCGGCAATTATACCGAAAGCGAATATCTTGCCGGCGACCACTATATGGACTTTGCCGACTTGATCAGAATGATCGAGCGTGTGCAATTCGACGACTTGACCTATGATGCCGATACGCACGCATATACCGGCACCGTCGCCGACGGAAAAGAAAACTATAACGTCGAGTTCCAATTTGAAAAGGGCCTGTTGGTGTTTGCCGCATTTAGTTCGGGCGATCAGTCCCTCGACATCGATCTTTCCTATGGCGAAGCCACCATTGACAACTGGTATGGCTTAGATATCCTTGACGACGACGCCATCTTTGCCATCGTCAACGTTTTTGGCGATTGTCTCAACGTAACGGCGGCCATCGACTTCAACGACTTGGAAAATGAGGAACGTATCGTCTATGACGTTTTCAAAGTGCAAGCCACGCAAAGCATGGACGTCTTCAAGATGCAAACGGACGACGTGTATTACACGTACGAAGACGAATTGGTCTATAAGATTCGCTACGATAGTGCCAACGAGCGCTGGCTCGCCAGCCTCGCCGAAGACATCGATGGGCTTGGCCTCATCGACAGCCTTGCCCGCAAACTCACCGCCGCCGCCGGCTTTACGTACGACGAAAAGGATAACGTATACCGCTACGGCCACTCGGGCGGTGAAGGTTTTGTCCGCATCGAAAACAACCTCATCACCGAGTACTACTTCAAGTCCGCCAAGTTGGAGATCAACGCGACGTTTGCGGACTATGGCACGACGCAGGTAGTACTACCCGACTACGAGGTTAGTTACGGCAGCCGCTCGGTGCTGACCATCACCAAGAGAGTGCCCCAAAGCGGCCAAATCAATGTGAGTTTCTACCAAAACAGTACGATGCAACTCCAATCGTGGGCCACCATCTTTTTCGACGATTTGCAAATGACCGTCGATCAAACCGATATCAGCTCCGTCAAGGCAAAAATAATAACGGCCGATGGTGAGTTCTATTACGTTTCCAGCAAAAGCGGTACGTATATTATCAGCCAAGATGGCGACGACTGGGTCGCAGAAGAGCGCGCTCTCCCCGTGCTGGACAACTACTTTTTGTACCTACTCGCCGAGCAAACAATCGAAGATGAGCAACTCATTAGGTTTGGCGGATACAAAGATGAGGGCAAAGATTTCTATTACTATTCGGGGAACGGCCCTGTCTCCATCCATATCAGTATCGAACACAGTTACGTATCGCAATTCATCTTCATCAATCAAGATGAAGACGAGCGCCAAGAATACGTATATACCGACATCAACGACTCCGAGTTGCAGCTGCCTGCGTACTCTACCAAGTAAGACGCAACCAAGAACAAATATCCTGCTTTTTGCATAAGCAGCGAGGTAAACAAACCGGTGAAACCGATAGTTTTCAATTATTGTAAAAATTTGTTCTTGACATATCGCAGTTTATCGGCAATAATAAGATATCAACCACGGAGGATAAAATTAATGAAAGATTTACGCACAAACAGATCGTTTATCAAATGGTTCTTCCTCAACCTTATCACGTTGGGGATCTACAACCTTGGTATGATGTACCACATGAGCGAGGAAATCAATATGGTCGCCGCCAAAGACGGCAAGAAAACTATGAACTACTTGCTGCTGTTCTTCTTGGTGGGCCCCATCACCTTGGGCATTGCCGACTTGGTTTGGTACCACAAATTCAGCGCCCGCATCGGCGCGGAACTCAACCGCCGCGGTATCGACTACAAATTCGGCGCCGGCTCTTTTTGGGGCTGGAACACCTTGGGCTTGCTGATCCTCGTCGGTCCGTGCATCTACGTCGCCAAACTTTGCAAGAGCATGAACAAATTGAACGAGTCCTACAACACTAGCAAATAAGGTTTCACATCGAATAAGGCTCCCTCGGGAGCCTTTTTTTATCTCGCACTTGTCCATCGCCTATGCTTCCATACGCAATTTGCCAATGGCCTATGGCGTTGCCGCCGACCAAAGCGCCCGACATCTGCGACCAACAGCCCCCTCTTATGACTGCGCATCGGAAAAAATGTCGACGCCGACACAATAACGTTTGACTTCTGTGGGCAAACGGTGTATGATAAAGAAAAGATCATAAGACAGTTCGTAACCATCCTGTCTCTAAACAAAACTAAGGATTGTTTGCAAATGGTGGGTATTCTACCTTTTTTTATTGTCTTATCGTCTTTTAATCCACGACAAGGCAGTATCATATGAGCAAAGACAAAAACACAAACGCATTGGCTCGACTGATGGAGAGATCGCTGATTTCCATTCGTCGTTTTTTTGATTTGGGGGATTGGCGTGTTTTGCTGAGAAGCATTCCGGGCCTAGTAACCGCCCTATTCGTCACCTCGGTTGTCGTCATGAATTTGATGGCGTCAAAAGTCATCGTGCAAACCAAGTATTTGGGCATTACGGGCGGGCTATTGCTGTCTTGGATACCCTTTTTGACGATGGACGTCGTGGTCAAAGTGTACGGGGTGAGAGCCGCCAACAAACTGAACGTGTTGGGCCTTGTCGTCAATTTGGCGTGCATAGGCGTATTCCAACTGGTGGCCGCCATACAGGTAGGCGGAGAAGAAGGAGCCTACGTGGCTTTCGACCAAACCTTTTCGCAAACTTGGCAAATTTTCACCGCTTCGTCCATTGCCTTTTTGGCGTCGGGCATAGTCAACAATGCCTTACATTATTTGACGGGCAAACTCTTCCGCAAAAATCCCGACGGCGCCGTCGCTTATTTCACCCGCTCGTACGTATCGACTTTGGTCGGTCAGTTTATAGATAACTTTGTATTCGTCAGCCTGGCATTCCTGGTGTTTTTCAAGTTGAGCATAGGCACCAGCCTCGGCTATACGCTTGCAAGCGCCGCGGGCACGGCTGTATTGGGCGCCGTTGTCGAGCTGGTGATGGAAGTGGTTTTTTCGCCTATCGGATACCAAGTGAGCAAACGCTGGACCGCGGAAAACTTGGCGGTAGAATACCGGCAATACCAAGCAAAATGGAATAGGGAGGCGTAGTATGAAGCTGGAACTTCTTTCGGCAGCCGAGCTGGGCGCGCTGGTCAACGACGGACAAATCAAACCGAGCGAGGTAATGCGATACTTTATAGAAAGAATACAAGAACGAAACCCCTCCGTCAACGCTTTCACCTACACGATGTTCGACTATGCTCTATCCAAGGCAAAGGAATACGACCAAAAGGTTGAGGCGGGCGTATATTTGGGTCCGTTTGCGGGCGTACCGTTTGCCCTCAAGGATTTTTTGCCAAGCAAAGCGGGCTGGCAAACCTCGCACGGCGGCGTACGATGCCTGATGTCCACGGACGAGGTCAATTCGGTTTTTTGCGACGCGGTAGAATCGTTAGGCGGCATTGCCGTTGGCAAGACCAACGCGCCGAGCTACGGCTTTCGCGGCGTTACGGACAACAAACTCTACGGCGTTACCAAAAACCCCTTCGACACCTCGTACAATGCGGGCGGGTCGTCGGGTGGCTCGGCGGTAGCGGTGGCCGACGGCATGGTATTGATAGCCGAAGGGGGTGACGCGGGCGGTTCTATACGCGTGCCGGCCTGCTTCAACAACCTATTCGGTTTCAAAGCGGGGGTCGGCGTTATCCCCTCCGTGTCGAGACCCGACGCTTTTGCGGCGTCGCACCCGTATTGCGCCGCCGGCGGACTGACCAAAACCGTAACGGACGCCGCCATTCTGCTGAATGCGATGAGTCGATACGACAGTTTGGACCCCACCGGTAGGCCTTGTCAAACCGATTACGTAGCCGCCCTCACGCAAGACGTTAGCGGCAAAAAGATCGCCTATACCCTCGATTTCGATATCTTTAGCGTGGAGCAATGCGTAAAGGACAAATTCTTGGGCGAAATAGAGCGTCTGAAAGCGTTGGGCTTCGACCTGACGCCCGTGCATTTCCATTTCCGACATACCGCGCTGGAGCTTGCCAAGCAATGGTGCTTTGGCATAACCGTCGACCCCGCTATCGAACTCAACTTGCTACGCGCAAAGGGCGCCGATCTATTGAAAGACCACAAAGACGACTTCCCCGAAGAATTCGTCTATTGGAAAGAGCGGTGCGACAAAGCGACGATCATGGATTTGTACGAATTCAACTTGGCGCGCACCGAAGTATTGGACGAGTTGGAAACCGTATTTAAGGCATACGATTATATCCTGTCTCCGGTATCGTGCGTCAAAGGTGTGCCGAACGGCGACGACCGCAACACCAAAGGCCCCGATCATGTGGAGGGCGTAGAGGTAGACGCGCTCATCGGGTGGTGCGAAACGTACCTCGCCAACTTTTCGGGCCATCCCGCAGCGTCCATTCCGTGCGGGTTTGTGGCGGATACCATTCCGTTTGGCATACAGGCAATAGCGCCCAAATTTCACGACGCCGACCTGTTGGCGCTGGCCTATCAAATGGAGCGGCGCAACCCGTGGCGGGACGATTTCGGCAAGGCGTTGGAGCGAGCCATCTG